>NZ_JBNCKS010000045.1:0-60255 GCF_049841635.1 Micromonospora sp. DT44
CACCAGCACAAAACCAAAGAGTGACACGAAGAAAACGAAGACTTCGAATAGCCCTAGGCCACGCCGCACAGGTTAAAGATCAAGCTTAAGCCGCGTTTACGAGGCTCTGGATCGCGGTACGCGGTCCGGAGCCTCTCCGGCTGTCCGGATCCGGCAGCGGCTGTCGTTCGGATTACAGACGCTCGCGTATACCGGCGAGCTTGGTTAGGCTAGCCTTAGCTCAGGACGGCAACTGGTCGTCCGCCGGGGCACGCCTCGGCCACTCAGACGGGGGACGGCTCAGGTGACTGCGGTGATGCCGAGGCGGGACGTGACCGCCACGCCGCTCGCCCCCGTCACCGCCGCGCTGCGGACCATGTTCGGCACCGACGACCTTCCCGGGCTCGCCCGAGGCCTGCTGGTCGACGACGAGCTGGGCTGGGCGCCCGCCACGACCCTGGTCGACGGCACCCGCCTGCCGGAGCTGCTGCGCGCCGCGAGTGTCCGCTGGGGCGGCACCCCGCACGCCTGCGCCGCGCTGGCCTGGAAGTCGTACAGCTACTGGACGGCGCTGCCGGTCGTACTCGGTTGGGCCTCGGCCCGCCGGGTTCCGCTGCTCCACCCGTCCGACGTGCTGATCCACTTCGAGGACCACCGGCCCCTGATCACGCTGGGTCTGCGCCGCGGCACCACCGTGGCGGTCCTGCCGAGCGACCCGCTGGCGCTGTCCGGCCTGCCGGAGGTACGCGTCGTCGCGGGTGAGGCGGAGTTGCTCGCCGAGCTGCGGGCCTCCCTGCTCGACGCCCACCTGGCCCCGCTGATCGCGGCGATCCAGGCAGAGGTACGGGTGGGCACCCGGACGCTGCTCGGCTCGGTCGCCTCCGGCATCGCGCACGGCATCCTGCGGGGTGCCGACGGGCTGCCCGGCTCGACGGTGCAGAGCATCGACACCCTGCTCGGTGCGCTCGACCTGGCCGACCTGGTCGAGCTGGTCCCCGGCCCGGCCGGCGAGCCCAGCGTCCAGCGCCGCACCTGCTGCCTGGCCTTCACGCTGCCCAGCCCCAAGGTCTGCCAGGGCTGCTGCGTCCGCCAGGGCTGACCGGGCGCGTCCCACCCTTCAGTCGGTCAGCGATCGCACGTCCCACACCCAGACGCCACCGGTGAAGGTCGGTTGGATACCGGTCAGCTCGGTCATACCCCGGCGCAGTTCCATCTGGTGCTCGTGCGGTCCGAGGATCACCACGCCCGCCCGCCAGTAGCGCAGGTCGTCGACCGCCTTGACCCTACTCTGCGGGGTGATCGGCGGCACCGCGCCGGTCCGGCGGATGGTGGCGAAGAAACTGCTCGTGGGTCGCGGCGGCGCGGTGAAAAGCGCAACCTTCGGCGGCTGGGCGCTCGGGCGGGTGTCCGGGCCGAGGAAGTAGCCCCGGGCCAGCGGCATGTCGAGCCGGGTGACGGCAGCCCAGCGCAACGGCTCCGCGTAGGTGGTGTCCGGCAGTGGCAGGGTCACCACACTGCGCCCACCAGCCACGTAGGGCCGCCACGCCCCGCTGGTCACGAAGGTGGGGACCGGATCCAGTTGGACCACCGGCAGCGGGGTGGGCAGGATCGGCAGCAGGGCCATCGTCAGCACGGTCGCGGTGGCGAAGCGGATCTGCGGCCGGGCGGCCGGGCGGGCGCGGGCCACCTCGCGGGCGTGCTCGGCGCCGTAGGCGAGCAACACCCCGATGATCGGGGTGATCGCCAGCGCCCACCGGGTCGGCACCACCGAGTGCAGGATCGGCAGGTTCTCCAGCGCCGCCCAGGGCCCCGGAACCCCGGTGCCCCGATTGTTGAAGCGGATCTCCCGCCCGAGCGAGAGCACCGCGAAGAGCAGCCCGAGCCCGGCCAGCGCGAGCACCACCGCCGAGCGCCGCAGCCACCAGACGAGGGCGATCACCAGCACGAGCAGCGACCAGCCGAAGAAGCTGTTCTCCTCGGTCGGGTTCTTGGCCAGGCCGGCGGCGGTGCGCGGGCTACCGGCCAGCGACTCCCGGGAGTACGCCACGAACGAGGCCAGGTCACTGGAGTAGCCACGGATCAGGCTGGACAACCCGGAGTAGGCGCCGGGGCCGAAGAACTGCACGTACAGCGGGTACGCGAGCAGCGCACCGGCGACCACGGCGGCGACGGCCAGGCCGGCGAGGAACCCTCGGGTCCGTGATCGCAGAGCGGGGCGAGCGAGGGCCAGCGCGCCGACGACCACGCCGAGCCCGATCGCGGTCATCAGCAGGATTTCCAGGTTGAGGAACGCCTGCCAGACGATCACCAAGGCGAGCAGCACACCGTTACGCAGCCAGCGGCCGGGGTCGGCGAGCCGCAGCGTACGCCAGATGATCAGTGGGACGACGAACTGCGACACGATGTTCGGGTGGCCGTTGGCGTGCGACACCATGGCCGGCGCGAACGCGCAGAAGCCGGCGCCCAGCCAAGCCGGACCGCGGCTCTTGACCAGGACGCGGGAGAACAGGAAGTACCAGGCCGTGGCCGTGGCGATCATTCCGAGAGTGAGAAAGAGCAGGAATGACGTACGTGGCCCGAACAGCAGGGTGATCGGCGTTATTGGCAATGAAATGGATAATACGGACGTATTTGCCATGAGGTTGACGCCGTCGGGCACGTTCATCTGGTCCGAGTGGAACGGGTACGCGAAATGCGTGACCACCCGCGCACCGTGCGCCATCATCCATTCGAACTGCGACTGGTCCGAGCGGTTGTCCCGCACCCCGCTGCCCGGGTCCCACCAGAGACGCCCGGTGATCCAGAAGCCGAGCACCACGAAGCTCAGCACGGCGGCCAGATCGGTCCACTTCCCGTTACGGCGCAACCGATCGCCGTCGCCGGGCTCCTCCAGCCGCGAGGTGGTGGACGGACCGTCGCCGGGAGCGTCCGATTCGGGAGTAGTCATGACAATTCATAGGGTAGTCAGCGTATGACGGTGCCGTGACATGTTTCGAGGTACTGCCGTACTATGTGCCGGGTTCGCCGACCGCCGATCACGTGCCCACCCCCCGACCCGCAATTCGGCCAACAGCTCCCCCGATTCCTCTGCATCCAAGCGGATGATTCACTCTGTCGGTCCAGGCACGGGTCGAGTTCATATCGTGAGGAATCGACGCATGGCAGAAATCACTGGGGACCAGCGCGTCCAGTCCGAGGTGCTTGAGGGCCTGGCGATGGCCGTCAACCACCGTCGCTGGTTCGTCGAACTGGCGGTGCCGTACCTCGGTGACGACCCGATCGAGATCGGCAGCGGCCTCGGCGACTACGCGTTGGAATGGTCGCAGCGGCTGCCCCGGTTCACCGCCACGGAGGCCGACCCCGACCGGCTCGTGCAGCTCAAGGAGCGGCTCGCGAACCAGGCGGGCGTCGACGTCCGGCAGATGCTGCTGCCGCACAACGATCGGGCAAACTACAGCGCCGCGGTCTCGTACAACGTGCTGGAGCACATCGAGGACCACGTGGGCGCGCTGCGCAGCATGCGCGACCTGGTCCGACCCGGCGGAGCGGTGATCATCATCGTGCCGGCGTTCCAGTTCGCCATGAGCCCGGCCGACATCGCCACCGGCCACGTCCGCCGCTACACGAAGAAGACGCTCGGTACGGCGATGACCGAGGCCGGCCTGACCGTAGAGAAGATCCACTACGCGAACGCGCTCGGGTTGATCGGCTACTTCATGGCGACCAAGGTCTTCCGGCTCATGCCGAAGGAAGGCCCCATGGTGAAGGTGTACGACACCCTGGTCCTCCCCGCCACCAAGGCCGCCGAGCAGGTCGTCCGCCCCCCGTTCGGCCAGTCCGTCTTCGCCGTAGCCCGAGTCCCGGCCTGACCCCCCCTTTTTTCGTCGATCTTGCACTTTCGGTTGCCGACACGTCCCTTGTGCGGGGATAGGTCAGCGCAGAAAGTGCAAGATCGACGCGGTGGGAGGGCGGAGGGGTTACTCCTTGGTCTGGTGGGTTGGGCGGATTACCGCTCTTGCCAGGGTGTGGAAGGTCAGGTTGAAGCCGACGTAGGCCGGGCTCGCGTCGGGGGTCACGTCCAGGCGGTCGACGTCTAGGGCGTGCACCGCGAAGACGTACCGGTGGGGGCGGTCACCGGGCGGCGGCGCCGCGCCGCCGTAGCCCTGCTCGCCGTAGTCGTTGCGGACGGAGAACGCGCCGCCGAGATCGGTGCCCGCCGCACCCCCGGCACCGGTCGGCAGCTGCGTGACGTCGACCGGCACGTTCACCAGGACCCAGTGCCAGAAGCCGCTGCCGGTCGGCGCGTCCGGGTCGTAGCAGGTGACGGTGAAACTCTTGGTCTCGGCGGGGAAGTCCGACCAGGTGAGCTGCGGCGAGACGTTCTCACCGCCGGCGCTGCCGTGCGCGTGCCGGACGTCCATCGGCTCGCCGTTCTGCACGTCGTCACTGGTCAGGGTGAACGAGGGCACGGTCGGCAGCAGCTCGTACGGGTCCGGGGCGATCGGTCGTTCCAGGGTCATCGGTACGCGTCCTTCCGGAGTGGGCAGATACCAGCCTCTTCATACCCCTTTCCACGGCATGGAACGACCGATTGGTCGGGGTGTGCCGGATCACGGGCGCGGGCTAGGGTGATGCCCCTGAAGCGTTCCACGGGGGGAATTTCTTGCTCAGCATCTGGCGGGACTTTCTGGTCGCCGTCGTCGGCGTCCTGCGCAAACCGGACGAGCGGGCGCTCGCCGAGGAGCGTCGACGCGCCGTCGAACGGCTCGCCGACACGACTATCCCGCGAAGCTCGACGGGACGAGCCCGAGGGTAGGTAGCCGCAGACCCCTCGGGGGTGACCGGAGGGCCAGGCACCGGACGCCGCCCGCCCGGACGGTGAAGATGACCGCATGGCGCGGCCAGTGGTCACGGCGGAGACCCACCGACCGACCTTGTTCGAGGTCTTCTTCGACCTGGTACTCGTCTTCGGGCTCATCCGGGTCACCTCGTTCATGAGCGAACGGCCCGCGCCGGTGACCCTGGTGCAGGGACTGCTCGTCCTCATGCTGCTGTGGAACTCCTGGCTGGTGTACGCCTGGTTGGGCAACTCCGTCCGGATCGACGTCGGGCCGAGCTGCGCTGGCGTGACCGTCGCGATGGGGGCCATCTTCCTCATGGCGCTCGTCATCCCGGAGGTCTGGGAGACCGGCCCGGGTACGACGATGCCGCGGCTGATCCTGGTGCTGTCGTACGCCGTGGTGCGGACGATCCAGTTCATCCTCTTCCACTGGGTGGCCTCGGACGAACCCCGGATGCTGCGGACCGTCCGGCTCTACTCCCTCACCACCGCGCTGTCCTTTGTCCCGCTCGTCCTCGGTGCCACGTTCGGCGGCACTTCGCAGATCCTGCTCTGGGCGGCGGCGCTCGTCGTAGACATGAGCGGTGGAGTCCTCGCCCTGCTGCTGAGCGGGTGGCCGGTGCGCAGCCCCGGCCACTTCGTGGAGCGGCACGGCCTGGTCGTGATCATCGCGCTCGGCGAGTCCCTGATCTCGGTCAGCGCCGGTGTCGGGACCCAGATGATCCGCGGACAGACGCTGGTGGCGGGCCTGCTCACTCTCAGCGTGACGGGCGGCCTCTACTGGCTGTACTTCGCGAGCGCGGGAAACGCCGGCCGAGCGCTCACGACTCGGTCCGGGCTGCGGCGCGGTTTCGTCGCCGGCAACGCCTACAGCGTCGCCCATCTCCCCCTGCTCGCCGGGACGATCTACGTGGCCTTGGGAGTCGAGGAGGTGCTGGCCGAGCTGGGGCACGGCACGCTGGGGTGGATCCCGGCCACCGCGCTGTTCGGCGGGACCGCCCTTTACCTCGCGGGCCGGGCGACCTTCCTCGTCCTCAGCGTCCGGTGCGTACGACCCGAGCAGTTCCTCGCGCCCGGTGTGGCGCTGCTGCTGCTCCCCGTCGGCCGACACCTGCCGGCCCTGGGGGCCCTCGGCCTGCTGACCGTCTTCCTGGCCGCCCTACTCGGCTACGAGGCGTGGACGAGACGTGCGAGCGACATGACCAGCAGTAATGCGATCAAGTGAGTTGCGTTTTTGGCGTTTGCGGCGCATGCTCCAAACGTGGCGACTACGGGTGACGACCTTCTGACCACCGGTCAGGTGGCCAAGCTGCTGGGGACGTCGCGCCAGCAGGTGGTCAACCTGTGCGAGCGTGGCGAACTGCCGTTTGTGAAGGTCGGCGCGCATCGACGGCTCCGGCGAGAACATGTCGAGGCGCTGCTGCACCCCAAGCCGGAACTGACTCGTGATCAGCTCAAGTCGCTGTGGCTGCACCAGGCGATAGCGGGGAGTTTGGTCACCGACCCGGACGCGGTGCTGAAGAAGGCCGGGGAAAATCTCGATCGACTCCTGCGGCAACACCAGGGGACCATGACCGAAGTCTGGCTCAAGCGCTGGCAGGACAAGATCAACGAAGGTGTTGGTGCCGTCCTCAAGACGTTGACCTCGGATGACCCGGAAGCTGTGGAGCTACGACAGAACTCGCCCTTCGCCGGGGTCCTCTCGCAGCCCCAGCGCACGAAGGTTCTCGGCTCCTTTACGCGCCGTGGCTGGGGGCGAGTGGCGTGAGACGCGAGCAACTGGAGCATGTCCTGCGGTCCGCGTGCCAGATCGTCGGAGACCCGGACGTCCTCGTCATCGGCAGCCAGTCGGTCCTGGGGGCGATCCCGGAGAGCAGACTTCCGCTCGAAGCCACCGCCTCGATGGAGGTCGACGTGGCGTTCTTCGACGACCCCGACGACCGGAAGGCTGACCAGGTCGACGGTGCCATCGGCGAGCTTTCGCTGTTCCACGAGACGAACGGCTACTACGCCCAGGGCGTGAGCGTGTCGACGGCGAGGCTGCCCGATGGCTGGCGGGATCGGCTGGTCCTGGTGGAGTCTCAGAGCACCCACCCGGGGCGGGGCTTCACGCTCGAACCGCACGACTGCGTCGTGTCCAAGCTGGTGGCCGGCAGGGAGAAGGACCACGCCTTCGCCGACGCGCTGATCCGGGCCGGGCTCGTCGATCCAGCAGTGGTCGCGGAGCGGATCGAGATGGTTCACGTGCATCCGCTGGTGCGGAAACGACTGAGGGACTGGATCGCCAGCTACCTGCCGGCGACCTGACGGCTGCACGGCGTTGTGCGGAGGGTGTGGGATTCGAACCCACGAAGACATCGCTGCCTTACCGGTTTTCAAGACCAGCGCCATCGGCCACTAGGCGAACCCTCCCGGACCGGCACCCGTGGGTGCGCGGCCGTCAACAGTCTGCCACGACACCCGGCGGCCGGCTCGGCGTCCCTCCCCGGAAAGCGCCGGCCAGGCGGTGGCTCCAGCGTCCACTGTGGCGTTGATCGACTCGGCTTCTCGGAAACCGGGGCGTCCCGCGCCCCGGGATGCCCCGGTTTCAAGGAAGCCGAGTTGGCCAAGCCCGCGGACCGCCCGGTTTCAGGGAAACCGAGTTGACCAAGCCCCCGGACCGCCCGGTTTCGCGGAAGCCGAGTTGACCATGCCGACCACGGGCGGGCCGCGCCGCCGCGGGGGTGCGTCTGCGGCGGGGGGCGCGGCGGGTGAGACTGGGGGCATGCGAGCCATCACCGTTCCGCAGCCTGGTGGACCCGACGCACTGGTCTGGGCCGAGGTGCCCGATCCCGAGCCCGGCCCGGGCGAGGTGATCGTCCGGGTGCGGGCCAGCGGGGTCAACCGCGCCGACCTGCTGCAACGGCAGGGGCACTATCCGCCGCCGCCGAGCGCGCCCGCGTATCTCGGTCTGGAGTGTTCCGGGGTGATCGACGCGATCGGACCGGAGGTGACCGGGTGGGCGGTCGGCCAGGAGGTCTGCGCGCTGCTGGCCGGTGGCGGGTACGCCGAGCGTGTGGCGGTGCCCGCCGGCCAGCTGCTGCCGGTGCCGGCCGGCGTGGACCTGGTCGACGCCGCGGCGTTGCCGGAGGTGGCCTGCACGGTCTGGTCGAACGTGGTGGGCGTGGGCCGGCTCGAAGCGGGCGACACGCTGCTGGTGCACGGCGGCGGCAGTGGGATCGGCACGTTCGCGATCCAGTTCGGGGCGGCGCTCGGCGCCACGGTCCTGGCGACCGCCCGGACGACGAAGCACGCCCGGCTGCGCGAGTTGGGCGCGGCGCACACGATCGACTACCGGGACCAGGACTTCGTCGAGGAGGTCCGCGAGGCCACCGACGGCCACGGCGCGGATGTCATCCTCGACATTCTGGGCGCGTCCTACCTGGGGCGGAACGTGTCCGCGCTGGCCACCGGCGGCCGGCTCGTGGTGATCGGTATGCAGGGTGGCCGCAAGGCCGAGCTGGATCTCGGCGCGTTGCTGACCAAGCGGGCCAGCGTGTCCGCGACTGCGCTGCGCTCCCGGCCGCTGGCCGAGAAGGCGGCGATCGTGCGGGGCGTACGCGATGAGGTGTGGCCGTTGGTTGCGGCTGGCGCGGTCCGCCCGGTGGTGGACCGGCGGCTGCCAATGGTCGAGGCGGCCGAGGCGCACCGGCTGGTCGAGTCGAGCGACCACGTCGGGAAGGTGCTACTGACCGTCGGGTGACGCGGGCGGCAGCATGAGTCGGGCGCCGGGGCCCTGTGCGGCGAGGGTGTCGCCGGGGTTGTACAGCGTGCAGCGCTGCATCGACAGGCAGCCGCAGCCGATGCAGCCGTCGAGGTCGTCGCGGAGCTTGGTGAGCAGTCGGATCTTCTCGTCCAGCCGGCCGCGCCAGCTCGCGGAGAGGTGCTCCCAGTCCTGCGGGCTGGGGGTGCGGTTGTCGGGCAACGATTCCAGCGCCTCGCGGATCTCGTCGAGTGACACGCCGACCTGCTGCGAGATCCGGATGAAGGCGACCCGCCGCAGCTCGGCGCGGGCGTAGCGGCGCTGGTTGCCGCCGGTGCGGTCGGCGCGGATCAGGCCGAGGCGCTCGTAGTAGCGCAGCGCGGACGGCGCCACGCCGGAGCGGACGGACAGCTCACCGATCGTCAACGCGTCCTGCATCACCGGTTCCTTGAGTTGAAGTGGACTTCAACTCAAGGTTACCGGCGATCAACGCGCGGAGGAGACCGCCGGGCGACGGCGGGCGCGCTCGCGACCGAGGATCCAGATCGCCTCGACGCCGTCCTTCCAGGTGATCTTCTTGCCCTCTTCCCGGCCACGGGCCCGGTAGCTGATCGGCACCTCGTACGGGCGGATGCGGCGGCGCAGCAGCTTGCCGGTCACCTCGGCCTCCATGCCGAAGCCCCGCGAGCGCACCTCCAGCGACCGGTAGAGCTCCACCGGCATCAGCTTGAAGCAGGTCTCCAGGTCACCGATGTACGAGTTGAAGAGGACGTTCGCCGCCATCGTGACGCCCTTGTTGCCCATCACGTACCAGAAGCTGTAGGCGCTGTGGCTGCCGAACGTGCGATTGCCGTAGACGACCGTGGCCCGCCCGTCGAGCACCGGGGCGAGCAGCTTCGGGATGTCCTGCGGGTCGTACTCCAGATCGGCGTCGAGGATGACCATGTATTCACCCTCGGCGCTGTCCACGGCCGTCTTGATGGCCGCGCCCTTGCCCGCGTTGCGCTGGTGGGTGATCACCCGCAGGCGCGCGTCGTCGGCGCGACCGAGGACCTCGCCGGTGCCGTCGCGGCTGCCGTCGTCGACCACGACCAGCTCGATCTCGCAGGGGTAGTCCACCGCCAATGCCTGCTTGAGGGCATCCGCGATGCGTTCTTCCTCGTTGTAGACCGGCATGAGGATCGAGAGCTTCACGGGAATCTCCACGGTGGCGACAACACGTCGGGCATAGCCTAGCCTGGCTGGTCAGCCCAACGGTGGCCGCCACCGTCGGACAGCCGGCGTGGCGGTTTCAGCCCGATGGTGTTTACTTCCCGCCATGTCGGCTGCCGGCTCCCTGCTCGCGGTGCTCCCCGCCGCCTCGGTGCTCCTGCTCACGATCGCGGCGAAGCCACGCGGGACGCCTGCGGTGGCCCCGTCCCGGCTCGCCGCGGTGCGCGCCGCGCTGCTCACCGGGGCGTACGCGGTGCTCGTCGTCGAGGTGCTCGGCGCGCTGCACGCCCTGACCCGGCCGGCGTTCGTCGCCGCCTGGCTGCTCTTCCTCCTCGCCGCCGCGACGGCGGTGGCTCTGCGCCGGCGTCGCGAAACCCCGGCCACACCGGCGGCCGCCGCGACGCCGCAGCCGGTGCCGGTGGGCGCGGCGGTGCCCGCCGGCGCCACCCCGGACACCCCCGCCCCGGCCGTCGACCACGGCCCGGTGGGTGGGCGCACGGCCGCGCCGGTCCAGCCCAATGGAGTACGCGCCAGACTGCTCGCCCGGACGACTGAGAGCTGGCGCACGGCGGGTCGGGGCGAGCGGCTGCTCGCGGGCGGCATCGGCGGCCTGGTGCTGCTGGAGCTGTTGATCGCGCTGTTGGCCGAGCCGAACAACTTCGACTCGCAGACGTACCACCTGCCGAAGGTCGAGCACTGGGTGGCCCAGGGCGACCTCGACTTCTGGCCCACCGCCATCCACCGGCAGGTGACCATCCCGCCCGGCGCGGAGTACCTGCTGCTACACCTGCGCCTGCTCACCGGCGGCGACGCGCTCTACAACCTGGTGCAGTGGGCCGCCGGGGTGCTCTGCCTCCTGGTGGTCGCGCGGATCACCGCGCAACTCGGCGGCGGCCGGCGAGCCCAATTGATCACCGCGTTCGTACTGGCCAGCACTCCGATGGTCGCGCTACAGGCCACGAGCACGCAGACCGACCTGGTCTGCGCGGCGTGGGTGGCGTGCGCGGCGACCCTCGCGCTGGACGGTCTGCGCCGACGCACCGGCTGGGGAACCGTACTCGGCCTGGGAGCGGCCACCGGGTTGACCGCGCTGACCAAGACCAGTGGCCTGATCGCGGTGGGCCCGCTGCTGGTGCTCTGGGGTCTGGCCCAGCTCCGGCTGGCTCTGGCGGCCCGGCCATCAGCCGCCGAACCGGCGGGTCGGGCGGCGAGCGTCGGACCGGAGGGTCGGGCGGCGAGCGCTGGACCGGCGGATCGGGCGGCGAGCGTCGGGGCGTCGGCCGGTCGGGCGCGGCCGGTGTTCCGGGTCGTCACCGGTTCGGTGCTGATCCTGGCGGTGGCCGCGCTGGTGGTCGGCCCGTTCCTGGCGCGGGTGACGGCCGAGTTCGGGCACCCGTTGGGCCCGCCCCGGCTACGTGAGTCGATCCCGATGGAACGGCACGACCCGGCCTCGATCCTGGTCAACGCGCTGCGCATCGGGCACACGGCCTTCGACACGCCGGTCGCGCCGCTGCGAACCGCCGGCGCGGACGCGATCATCGGCGGCGCGGAGGCGATCGGCGTCGACCCCCAGGACCGGGCGATCACCTTCGGCCGGGAGATGTTCCCGGTTCCGGCCTGGTACCCGGACGAGGATCGGGTGGCGTTCCCGATCGCCGGTTCGGTGGCGCTGCTCGGCGCGCTGGTCGCGCTCGTCCGCCCACGCCGGATCGATCCCGCGCAGGTGGGGCCGCTGCGGGCGTACGCCGTGGTGGTGCTGGCCGCCGTGCTGCTGCACACCTCGATGATCAAGTGGCAGCCGTGGGGCAACCGACTGATCCTCTACGCCCTGGTGCTCGCCGTCCCGCTCGCTGGCCTCTGGCTAGACGCGCTTCTGCGCCGCCACGCCGACCGGACGCCGGAGCCCGCCGACTCGAATCGGAGGGGACGCTCGGTGGCCGCCGGGGCGGTCGTCGTCGTGCTCGCCACCTCGGCGCTGGCCGGAGTGCTCGCGCTGTCGTACGGCTTCCCACGCCGGCTCGTCGGCTCGGGCTCGGTCTTCACCACCTCGGACTGGGACACCCGGTTCCTGCGCCGCCCCGAGTGGGCGGACGAGTTCCGCTGGGCCGCGGCGGCGGTCCGCGAGAGCGGCGCGCGCCGGATCGGGCTGGTCGAGCGGAACGACGACTGGGAGTACCCGTGGTGGCTGCTGCTGCGCCAGCCGGACGGCAGCTCGCCGGATCTGGTGTCGTTGCAGTCGGTCCTGCCGGAGCGACCGCCGGCCGACCCGGCCTCGGTGGACGCGATCGTCTGCACCGGTAGCCAGCCGACCTGCGCCAAGCTGGTCCCGGCCGGGTGGCGGTTGGAGTTCCGCGACTACGTCGGTTACGCCCTGCCCCCGGGCCGCTGAGAACGACGGCAGGCGAGGGCCTCGCACGCCTGACGTGCGGGGCCCTCGTCCGGTTTTACTTGGCGCGCGGGATGAGGACGAGCCGGGCGACGCCCTTGTCCCCGTCCTTGGTGCCGGCGACGCCGACCGTCGTACCGACCTTCACCTCGCTGGGCTGCACCGTCGCCCGCTTCTCGACGACGCGCAGGTCGTCGCCGAAGGTCCACGTCATCGTGAAACCGTCGGTGGACTTGACGGTCATCGAGTCGCCGTCGACGGCGGTCACCGCACCACGTTGGACGGCGACGGTCTGCGTACCGTTCTCCTTGGTCTGCACCACCGCCTCGCCGTGCAGGGTGTTCTTGCGCAGCAGCACGCGGGCCTGGCGACGCTTGCGCCACTCCTCGCCGCGCTTCTGCTTACCCTTCTCGGCCGAGGGGGAGGGCTCGGGCGTCGCCGGGGCGGCGACGGTCTGCACGTCCAGGTCGGCGGCGTCGAAGCCCATCGCGGTGAGCGCCTGGCCCTCCACACCCATCGCGGCGGCAACCTCGACCGCCGCGTCCCGCGCGGGCTGGCTGGCCACCTCGGCCGCGCCGCATCCGCTGACGCCGAGCGCCACCGCTGCGAACAGTGCCGTGGTGCCGGTGACGAATCCCCAACGTGGCATGACTCTCCCTCTCGTCCGTGGAGCCTTCAGCCTTCCCCGCAAGGACGAGCGGACCGTCAGACCGATGTTCGGGTCCGGTAAGGATCACCGGGCAGCCGGACCGTGAAGGCGGCGCCACCCTCGGGCGCGTGACCCGCGACGATCTCCCCGCCGAGCCGGCGTACCAGGCCAGCGGCGAGCGCCAGCCCGAGCCCGCTGCCCACCTTGCGCACCCCCCGGTACCGCTCATGCAGCGCCCCCCGCTCGAACGCCACCGCCAGGTCGTCGTCGGTGAAGCCGGGCCCGCCGTCGCGGACCTCCAGCACACCGCCGTCCGCCGGGTCCGCGCCGACCGGCCGGACCGCGAGCACCACGGGCGCACCCGGGGGTACGACCCGCAGCGCGTTCTCCAACAGCCCGTCCAGCACCTGCCGGATCCGACCCGGGTCGGTGTACGCGGACACCGGCCCACCGGGCGTCTGGAGGTGGAACGGCACACCGACCGCGGCGCAGCGGCCGGACCAGGTGGGCTCCGCGTCGGCGGCCAGTCGGGTCAGGTCGACGGGTACCGGCTCCAGCGGGAAGTCGGCGGCCTCCAACCGGGCCAGCGCCAGCAGGTCGCCGATCAGCCGGTCGAGGTGCTGGGCCTCGGCCAGCATGGTCCGGCCGGTGTCGGCGCTGCCGTCCGCGTCGATGACCCCGTCGGCAAGCGCCTCGGCGTATCCCCGGATCGCGGTCAGCGGGGTGCGCAGCTCGTGCGAGACGGACAGCAGGAACTCGCGCTGCCGGCCCTCGCTCGTGGTCAGTGCGGCGGCCAGGCCGTTCAACGCCTCGGCCAGGTCAGCAACCTCGTCCGGCGGCTCGACCGGCACCCGTACGGCGCGGTCCCCGGCGCGCAACCGGGCGGCGGCGGTGGCCGCGACGCGGATCGGCCGGGCCAGCCGGCGGGCCAGCAGGAGACCGGCCACCACACCGGCGGCCAGCCCGGCCAGCAGCGGCAGCCACAGGCTGAGCAGCACCTGCGCCCACAGCCCGTCCGACGTGGCGCGGGAGAGCACCACCCCGTTGCCGCCGGGCAGCGCCCGGCCCTCCACCAGGGCGCGGTGACCGTTGACCGACCGGCGGGCCGACACGTTGCGGCCCTGCCCGATCCGCTGCACCACGCGCGCCGGCAGGCCCGACCGGTCGACGGTCCCGCGCCGGATCAGGTACGCGTCGATGCCCTGGTCACGGAGTTGCTGGATGAGCCGCTCCTCGTCGGCGGTGCGTCCCCGGTCCAGCCTGGTCCGCAGCACCTCCGCGGCGAGTCGCGCCTGGGCGGCGAGGGCGTCCTGATCGCGTCGCTCCGCGCCCCGGATCGCCAGGGGCACGGCGACGATCGCCGTGACGAGCACCGACACCAGTGCCACCGCACAGGTGACCAGCACCGCGCGGGCGGTCAGGGTCCGGCCGAACCGGTTGCGCCGAGGGGCGGCCGACTGGCGGTCGCCGACCACCGGCAGCGCCATGGTCGGCGACTCGACGCGTACCGGCTGCTCAGGCATCGACCGCGTACCCCACGCCACGGTGGGTGCGGATGACGCTGGCCGGGCCGAGCTTCGCGCGTACCTGCGCGACGTGCACGTCAACGGTGCGGGTGCCGGCGTGCGCGGCGTATCCCCAGACCCCGGCCAGCAACTCCTCGCGGGTGAAGACCCGCCCCGGCCGGGCCATGAGATGGGCCAGCAGGTCGAATTCGGTCGAGGTGAGCTGCACCGGTACACCCCCGGCGTTGACCGTCCGGCGGGCCGGGTCGAGGGTCACCGGGCCGACGACGCGCGGGCGTTCCGCACCCTCCGGGCCACCGGCCGAACGACGCAGCACGGCGCGTACCCGGGCGACCAGCTCGCGCGGGCTGAACGGTTTCGTCACGTAGTCGTCGGCGCCCAGTTCCAGCCCGACGATCCGGTCGACCTCGTCGTCGCGAGCGGTGAGGAAGATGACCGGCGTCCAGTCGCCGGCCTCGCGCAGCCGTCGGCAGATCTCGGTGCCGGGAAGGCCGGGCAGGGCGATGTCCAGGACGCAGGCCACCGGGCGCAGCCGGCGGGCCGCGTTCAGCCCGGCCTCACCGTCGCGTTCGAGGTGGACACCGAACCCGTCGCGGCCCAGGTAGAGCCGGACCAGGTCGGCGATGGCCGGCTCGTCCTCGACCACGAGGACGAGTCCGCGGTGCGGCGGTTCCAGAGTCACCGGCCCATGATTCCCGACCCGGTGGCTCGGCGCGATCGGTACGTGTTCGAGTTCGGTAAAGGCAGTCGTTGTACGGCGTCAGCGTGCGACGGCGGGACGGAACACGCCGGGCCGTACGGGGGCGGGCGTGTCGCCGATGGTGGCGAGAACCCGTTCGCGGGGTACCCGCAGACGGGTCCGAAAGGCGTGGTTGAGCAGCGCGTCGAGCTGCCACACCTGCTTCGGGTGGTTGGTGCGGATGAGGAACCGCTCGCGGATCCCGTCGATCGCGGTGGCGGCCAGCTCGACCGAGTGCAGCCGTGGGTCGGGGCTCCAGGTGACGTTGCTCAGCTCGCGCAGCTCGGTGTTGAGGTGCAGGCGCAGTCGGTGCAGGAGTCGGGTCTGCTGGGTCACCACCAGTCGGCGGTGCGTGAGCAGCAGCAGGTAGTCGCCGGTGACCGGACGGTCGGGGCGGCTGCAACGGGTGACGAGGATGGTCGCGTCACCGGAGCCGACGCAGCGGCGGAACACCGGCATGTGCCGGCTCACGGTCTGCACGGCGAGGCCGGCCTCGGTGGCGGCCGGGAGGAACGTTCGGGAGAAGACGTCCATGACCTGCCCAACGACCTCCCCGGCGGGGTGACGTGGGTCACGGCGAATATTTGGAAGTTCCACGCCGGTCCGTCGCACTGCCTGTCCGATTTCCGACCTGGACGGATGCCGGTCAGCTTTCCGGCTGAAGCGGGGTAGCGGCGAACAGCTCGGCGAGCCACCCGGGCACCGCCTCGGCGTACTCCGCGCGGGCCGGGTCGGTCGTGTCGAGGGCCCGCCGCCAGGAGAGCGACCGGCTCACCGCGCCCAGGTTCATCGCCAGGTCGGCGGCCTCGACGAGGGTGCGGCGGTCGTAGCGGTCGGTCCACGCCTCCAGGTAGACGTCGCGCAGCCGGGCCAGGCTGGCGTCATCGGCGGACAGCCCGGTGGCGTACCGGATGGAGCGCAGGGTCACCAGCAGCGTGCCGAACGGGTGCGCCACCGAGGCGTCGCCCCAGTCGAAGTAGCGGTACCCGGCCGGCCGGGCGAAGACGTTGCCGTCGTGCAGGTCGTCGTGCTGCACGGTCGCCTCGATGCCGATGTCCGCGAGCCGACGGCACCGCCGCGCGTACGCCGGAACCTCCGCCCGCAGCCGCTCGTACGTCTCGACGGTCAGGCCGCCCTCCGCACCGACGCGCAGCGACCCGGAATCGTCGAGCAGGTCGGCGAGCAGCCCGGCCAGCACCTCCGGACGGTGGTCCGGCACGCCGAGGGCGACCAGTTCGTCCGCGCGCGACGCGGTGGCGAGTTGCAGCGCCGCGTACCCGGGCAGGGCCCGCTCCCAGTGCGTCAGGTCGGGGTCGCGGCCCAACACGTCGCGCAGCGACTCACCGCCGTCGGGAAGCAGCGACCAGCCCCGTTCCCGGTCCACCCCGATCGGGGCCAGCACCCGCTCGGGCGTCAGCGCGGCCAGGGTCGCGATCAGGACCGCCTCGTGCGTGGTGCCGGAGTTGTTGGCCTTGAACCAGACCGGCCCGTCGTCAGTCGGCACCCGCCAGACCAGCGACCACGGCCGGACCCGGGGCTCGACCGGCCCACTGACCCGCCGGCCGGTGCCCGCGAGTCGCTCGTCGACCCAGGACCGGGCCTGCTCCTGCCACTGCACGCTGGACCAGTCGGGAGCGCGCTCGCCGGCGATAGTCGTCACGATGGGCACCCTAGGCGGCGCGCCCGACCCCGGCGAGAGCATTTCCGGGACGGATCAGACCAGCTCGACGATCGTGGCGTTGGCCATGCCGCCGCCCTCGCACATGGTCTGCAGGCCGTAGCGGATTCCGTTGTCCCGCATGTGCGCCAACATCGTCGTCATGATCCGGGCGCCGGAGCCACCGAGCGGATGCCCGAGAGCGATCGCCCCGCCACGCGGGTTCAGCCGCTCCGGGTCCGCCTCGGTCTCCGCCAACCAGGCGAGCGGTACGGGGGCGAACGCCTCGTTCACCTCGTACACCCCGATCTCCTCGATGCCCAGCCCCGCGCGGCGCAGCGCCTTCGCGGTGGCCGGGATGGGCGCGGTGAGCATGGTGACCGGGTCGTCGGCGGCGACCACCGCGGTGTGGATGCGGGCCAGCGGGCGCAGGCCGTGCCGGCTGGCCCAGTCGGACGTCGTCACCGCGAGCGCGGCGGCGCCGTCGGAGATCTGCGACGCCGACCCGGCGGTGACCACACCGTCGGCGCGGAACGGGGTGGGCAGCTCCGCGAGCCGGGCCAGCGAGGGGTCCCGGCGGATGCCCTCGTCGGCCGCGACCGTGCCCCCGTCGTCGAGGGCCACCGCCGCCAGCTCCGGGTCGAACGCTCCGGCGTCCTGCGCGGCGGCGGCCTTCTCGTGGCTGGCCAGGGCGAACTCGTCGAGCTGCGTACGGGAGAAGCGCCAGCGCCGGGCGATCAGCTCGGCCCCGACGCCCTGGTTGAAGGGGAGCGGCGCGTCGTCCGCGAAGCCCTCCACGCCCCGGTAGCGGGCGCGGAGCTGGTCGCTGAACGGCAGGCCGTCCGCCACGCTGGAACCCATCGGCACCCGGGTCATCGACTCGACCCCACCGGCGACCACCAGGTCGGCCTGGCCGGAGAGCACGGTCGCGGCGGCGAAGTGCAGGGCCTGCTGGCTGGAGCCGCACTGCCGGTCGATCGTGGTGCCGGGCACCGCCTCCGGCCAGCCAGCAGCGAGGACGGCGTTGCGGGCGATGTTCCACGACTGCTCGCCGACCTGGGACACGCAGCCCCAGAAGACGTCGTCGACCTGCGCCGGGTCGAGCCCCGCGCGCTCGGCGAGGGCGCGCAGCACGTGCGCCGACAGGTCGACCGGATGGACACCGGCGAGACCGCCCTTGCGTCGCCCGACCGGGGTGCGTACCGCGCCGACGATGACCGCGTCACTCATATTTACTCCCCGGTAACTTGGGCTGTCCCGATCCTACGCTGACGCGGCGGGCCGCCGCCCGCCCCTCTCCGGCGTCGATCATGGAGTAGTGGTGGGCGGAAGCTTCCACTTCGCACCATATGTGGGGCACCACAACTCCATGATCGACGGCAACGGGCGGCCGTGACCGCTGGCATGCTGGGCGGGTGGATGACATTCCCGGAACTCGGCAGTGGCGGGTGCCGTCGACCCTGCCTGCGGCGAAGCTCGCCGGTGCCGTTCTGCTGATCGCACTCGGGTTGCTCTTCGCCGACGGCGACGCGGTCCGGCTGGTGCTGGCCATTCTGGCCGCAGCCGTCCTGGTCGTCTGGGCGGTACGCGACCTGATCGCACCGGTCCGACTGGCGGTCGACCCGGCGGGGCTCACCGTCATCCGCGGCTTCGCCGGCCGGCGGCTGCTGCCCTGGTCGACGGTCGAGGCGATCAGCGTGGACCGCCGGCAACGGCTGGGGTTGACCGGCGAGGTTCTGGAGATCGACGCGGGCGAGTCGCTGCACCTGTTCGGCAGGTACGACCTGGGCGCTACCCCGGAGGAGGTGGCCGGGGCGCTGCGGGCCGCCCGCTCGGTCAGTTGAGCAGTTGCACGGTTCGGAAGATCACCACGGCGAGCAGGATCAGCAGGATGATCGAGCCGCCGACAACCTGCACCAGCGTGCGCCGCTCCCGTGGCGCGTACGCGAGCACCGCCGCCATCGCCCCGCCGACCACCAGGCCACCGATGTGCCCGGACTTCGAGATGCCTGGCACGGCGAAGGTGAAGACAAGGTTGATGACGAGGAGCGGCACGATCGCCGAGGTGTTCAGGCCGAGACGACGCATGATCACGAAGATCGCGGCGAAGAGCCCGAAGGTGGCCGTCGACGCGCCGACAGTCGGACCTTCGTTGGGCGCACTGAACAGGAACACGGCGACATTGCCCCCGAGCCCCGCGATCAAGTAGAGGGCGAGGAAACGTGCCCGCCCGAGCGCGCCCTCCAACTCCCGCCCGAGCACCCACAGCGCCCACATGTTCAGCAGCAGGTGGAACACGCCGTAGTGCAGGAACATGGCGGTGACCAGGCGGTACCACTCACCGGCCGCGACGCCGTGCACCGGGCCGAAGGCAACGTACGAGGCGTAGCCGAGCACGCCACCCCAACGGGTCAGCGGCGTTCCGTCGCCGGCCAGCCCGCCGAAGCCGGAGCCGCCCAACACCGCGGTAAAGGACCGGGCGGAGGCGACGGAGAGCAGGAAGAACAACACGTTCAGGGCGATGAGCGCCTTGGTGACGTAGCCGTGCCGGCCGGCGGCACCGCCACCGAAGGCGGTACGCGCCGGCCGGACACTACGACGACCCTCGTTGACGCACTCCGGGCACTGGTGCCCGACGGACGCCTCTCGCATGCACTCCGGACAGATCGGCCGGTCGCAGCGGGTGCACCGGACGTAGGTCTCCCGACCAGGGTGCCGGTAGCAGACCGGGGTGGTCGGCGGGGACTCACTCACCGGGTCGACCCTCCGTCCGCCACCACGCGACGCACCGACGCCAGCCGGCGCGATGCTCCGGAGCGCTCAATCATGCGAGCAAAGGTACCTCGCCGTGTCGTCAGGAAGCGGATCGCTCGATCTCGACCCGCTCGATGACGACGTCCTGCAGCGGACGGTCGCTCGGGCCGGTCGGGGTGCTCGCGATCGAGTCGACGACCTTCACCGACTCCTCGTCGGCGACCTGGCCGAAGATGGTGTGCCGGTTGTTGAGGTGCGGCGTCGGGGACACGGTGATGAAGAACTGCGAACCGTTGGTGCCCGGTCCGGCGTTCGCCATCGCCAGCAGGTAAGGACGGTCGAACCGCAGCTCCGGGTGGAACTCGTCGGCGAACTTGTAGCCCGGCCCGCCCCGGCCGGTGCCGGTCGGGTCGCCCATCTGGACCATGAAACCGCTGATCACACGGTGCGAAATGGTGCCGTCGTAGTACGGCCCGTTGCCCGGCTGGCCGGTGCGCGGGTCGGTGTACTCCCGGTTGCCCTCAGCCAGGTCGACGAAGTTGCGGACGGTCTTCGGCGCGTGGTTCGGGAAGAGCTCCAGCCGGATCGGGCCAGCGTTGGTGTGCAGGGTGGCGTAGACAGCCTCGGCCACGGGTACTCCTCACTCGTTGGTCAGTTCCATGCGGATCCTCCCATGTGCCCGATCTGGCATCGCGGAGGCATCCGAAGGTGGAGGATGACGAAGGAACAACTCCCAGGAGGTAGGACCGTGTTTGGAATCGGGCGGCGTAAGTCCCAGGGCCAGCTCGCCAAGGCAGAGCTGAACCAGAGCATCAGCCACCTGATGCAGGCAGCCAACCACGCCGCCAAGGGCGCCGGCGCGTCCGTCGGCCCGCGGGTTCAGGCGGCCCGGGGCTACGTCGGGCCGGCCGCGGTGAAGGTGCGCGACCGTGCGTCGACCGGTTTGGGGACGACACTCACCACGCTGGCACCGCTGGCCGCGGCGGCTCGGGACGGCGCCGTGCAGGCAGGGCCGCTGACCAGGAAGGCCAAGTCGAAGACCATGCGGATCACCGGTAAGAAGAAGCAGCCGCGCCGTCGCGGCTCGATGATGACCGGCCTGCTGGCCGCGGGCGCCATCGCCGGCCTGGCCGGCGCGGTCGCCCTGCGCCGCCGCCGCGAGCAGCAGGAGTGGGCCGAGTACGACCCCACCCACACCCTGGAGCCGATGCGCACCGAGGTCGACTCGATCGAGGTGCGTACCCCGGCCGCGACCAAGGGCTCCGACGGGTCCGCCATCTCCGGGATGACCGGTGCCGGCAGCTCGGCGGTGGCCGGCGGCGACAGCGCCAGCACCACCGCCACGGCCAAGCCGACCGCTGTCCGCCCGACCGACAAGGTCCCGTCGGTCGCCGAGGGCGCCAAGGACGTTTCGGGACGCCCGGCCGACGACCTCACCAAGGCGCTGGGCAAGGACACCGCCCGCACCAACGGCCGCCGCTGACCCCTGACAGCAGCGCGACGAGCGCCGGCGACGCGGGCTTGCCCCCGCGCACCGGCGCTCCGCGCGTCTGTCGGCGTCCGCCGGGGCGGGCCGGTCAGAGCCAGCCGTTGCGGCGGAACCAGCGGTAGAGGGCCAGCGAGACGCCGAGCATGAGGGCCAGGACGACCGGATAGCCGTACGTCATCTTCAGCTCGGGCATGTTCTCGAAGTTCATGCCCTCGACGCCGGCGATGGAGGTCCAGACCGCGGCGATGGCCGCCCACGCGGCGATCTTGCGCATGTCGTTGTTCTGGTCGACGGACACCTGGGCCAGCCGCGCCTGAAGGATCGAGTTCAGCAGGTCGTCGTACGAGTTCACCTGCTCGACCGTACGGCTCAGGTGGTCCTGCACGTCCCGGAAGTACTTGCGGATCTCCTTGGGTACGTCCCGGTTGACCTGCGAAGTCAGGTTCATCAGCGGCCGCTGCAAGGGGATCACCGCCCGCTTGAACTCCACCAGCTCACGCTTCATCTGGTAGATCCGCTGGATGCGCCCGTGGCTGTTGCGGTCGAAGACCTCGGCCTCCAACTGGTCCAGGTCGTCCTCGAGCTGCTCGGCCACCTCCAGGTAGAGGTCGACCACCCGGTCGGTCACCCCGTACGCCACCGCCCACGGGCCCTGGAGCAGCAGCTCCTGCTTGGTCTCAAGGTCGGCCCGGACCGGGGAGAGCCGGCAGGCGTCACCGTGCCGGACGCTGATCAGGAAGTTCGGGCCGATGAAGAGCATCACCTGACCGGTCTCGACCACCTCGGAGGTCTCGGTCAGCTCGGTGTGCTCGCAGTACCGGGCGGTGCGCAGCACCAGGAAACTGACGTCGCCGAAGCGCTCCAGCTTGGGCCGCTGCTCGGCCTTCACGGCGTCCTCGACGGCCAGCTCGTGCAGGCCGTAGGTCTCCGCGATGGCGCTCATCTCGGCCAGCTCGGGCTGGTGCAGACCGATCCAGACGAAGCCGTGCTCCTCGCGGCGAGCGGCCTCCAGCGCCTCGGCGTACGACCAGTCACCGGGCTGCCGCTTGCCGTCGATGTACAGCGCGCAGTCGACCACCCCGCTGCGCCCGGCGCCGGTGGGCGCCGGGGCGGGTGGTGAACCGTCGGCGTTGAGCATCCGGGTCACCGCCCGGACCGGGGACGGCCAGGCTCGGGGTCGCAGCACCCGAGATGTGTTCAACGGCGCCGTCCGGCCCCGCTCTGCCCGATCCGTCATCGCGACACCTCCCCGCGCTCGCCTGCGGCTTGCAGGCTACGCCGATGGTGGGCACCGGCAGGTGTGACGGCGGTCGCGGGTGCGGCGCCGGGCGGGCCGGGCCGCATCGGGGGGAAGGGACGACACGGCCCACCCGGCGCCCGTGGGGGCGGGGGTTGTGCTGCACGCGTGATCCGAGGTGGGCGGGCGGTGATCTCCGCTACACCTGACGGATGACGCTCGCAGCATTGTGGGCCGCCGGCCGCCCGCTGGGGAGACCTGGGACGGCCGGCATCGTCTTTTTGTCGGAAACCCGACAGATTTTCAGCTTCGGCTGGCCTCGACGGCCTCGGCGAGCCGACGAACGCCCTCGTCGATCCGGTCGGCCGTCACCGCCGAGAAGGCCAGCCGCAGGGCGTGCCGCCCGCCGTCGAGGACGAAGTCGCTGCCCTTGACGACGGCCACGCCACGCTCGGCCGCCGCCGGGGCGAGCCGGTCCACCAGCACGTCCTCGGGGAACTCCACCCACAGGAAGTAGCCGCCGTCGGGCTCGACGAACCGCGCCTGCGGCAGGTGCCGGCGCAGCGACTCGGCCAGCACCTGGGCCCGCTCGCCGAGCGCCGCCCGGACGGTCTCGATCGAGCGGTCGATGTCACCGGAGACGCAGAACTGGTGCACGATCGCCTGCGACACCATGCCGGGCGAGATGTAGAGGCTCGTCGCGTTCTTGGCGATGTCGGCGATCAGATCCGCCGGACCGACCAGGTAGCCGACGCGTACGCCCGGGCAGACCGTCTTCGTGAAGCTCGACGCGTGTACGACGACGTTGCGGGTGTCCATCGAGAGCATCGACGGCAGCGCCTCGCCCCGGAAGCGGATGTCCGCGTACGGGTCGTCCTCGAAGATCGTGAAGTGGTACTCGGCGGCCAGGTCGAGCAGCTCACGGCGCTTCTCCAGCGACAGCGTCACGCCGGCCGGGTTCTGGTAGTTCGGGATGACGTGCGCCAGCCGGGGGCGCACCCCGGACTCCAGCAGCTTGCGCAGCTCGGCAGTGTCCAGGCCGTCCGGCTGGACCGTGACCCCGTGCAGCTCGCCGCCCATCTGCTGGAGGTTGAGCAGCGTGCGGTCGTACGTGGGACGCTCGACGACCACCGCGTCGCCGGGGCGGATCAGGTGGTCGAAGAGGAACGCGTCGGCCTGCAGCGACCCGTTGGTGACCAGCACCTGGTCGGCCGCGACGCCGTGCTTCTCGGCGATCCACTTTCGCAGCGGAACGTAGCCGACAGAGGTGCCGTACGCCGTGACCCCCGCGGGATCGGCGTCGAAGGCGCGTACGGCGGCGGCCTTGAGCCCTTCGACATCGACGATGTCCAGCGAGGGGGCCCCACGGGCAAAGGAGATCAGCTGCTCGGCGGTCATGGATATTGAGCGTACGGGCGGCGGCGGGGGACGCGCCGACGGCACGGCGATGTCCGCATCCTGAGCCACCGGGACGGGTGACCCGGCGGGGCCGGACGGCGACAGATCAGACCGGAAGTGCGAGCGAGTCGTGCTGCGCCGCCCGCGAGAGGCCGTCAAACTGCACGCCGAGCGAGTCGAGGAGCCGGCTCCAGTCGAAGTAGGAGCGCCACGCGACGATCCGACCCTGGCGTACCCGGACCACGTCGGCGACCTCCCAACTCACCGAGCGGCCGGTCGGCGCGACCGTGCCGTACGGCGAGTGCAACGTGCCGGTGTGGGTGCCACTGAGACGCAGCTCCACGGCCGCGCCGCCGGACGTGCGCACCGCGCCCAGCGGGTCGACCAGCAGGTCCGGAAAGGCTCCCGTCCAGGTACGCAGCAGCGCCGGCAACTCGATCGGTCGGACCGTGACACCCGGCATGGAGTAGAACGCCTCCGGGGCGTACAGGTCCGGCAGTCGGGCCACGTCCCGCCGCAGGAGCATCGCGTACTGCTGCTCGACCAGGCGCTCCGCGTCACGCATCGGGCCCTCCCCCACGGGCCACGGCATCTCCGCGCCCGCGAGGGATCCTTACCCTTCGATCCGACCCGGCACACCTGCGCGGTTCAGGTCGTGGCGGCCACCTCGCTCTGGGCCCAGACGCGCATGATGTCCCGCACCGAGATCACCCCGGCCACCTCCCCGCCGTCGAGCACCACGAGGTGCCGGAAACCACCCCGGGCCATCGCGGCGGCCGCCTCGGCGACCGTCCACTCCGGTGCCGCGTACACGACGTCCCAGGTGAGGTGGGCGCCGGTGCGTTCGGTGTCGCAGTCGAGACCCGCGCCGATGGCCTTCAACACGTCGCGTTCGGTCATGATGCCGACCCCCTCGGACTCGGGGTCGATCACGACCGCCGACCCGACACCGCGGGCCGACATCATCCGGGCCGCCTGACGGAGCGTGTGCTCCGGACCGACGACGAGGACCTGGCTGGACATTGCTTCCCGTACCTGCATCACGCATCACCCCTTTGGGACCGTGGCATTCGGTACGGACATGGTCGTCCGTGGATGTTTCCAGGACAAGACCGGACATCGTCGGGATGCGGCGACGCTCGCTACTGTCGGAGCGTGTCCACCGAGCCCCTGCGCTGCGCCGGCGCGCTGATCGTCGACCGCGACGGCCGCATCTTCTTCCAGCGCCGCTCACCACACCGGCGCCTGTTTCCCGACTGTTGGGACATCGTCGGCGGCCACCTGGAACCGGGCGAGGAGATCGACGAGGCGCTGCGCCGGGAGGTGACCGAGGAGACCGGTTGGTTCGTCTCGGACGTCCTCGGCCAGGTGGGCGAATACCGCTACGTCGGCGACGACGGCCTGGCCCGGCGGATCGCGGAGGAGGGCTTCGCGCTCCTGCGGTCGATCGGCCGGTGAACAGCGTCGCGCTGCCGCCGCACCGGATCGCCGGGCTGCTCGCCCCGGCCGTGGACCGGGTCTTCCGCGCCGGCATGTCCGCTGGACACGACTGGGGTGGGGCCGAGCTGTCCCAGCGCTACGGCGGGGCGGCGGCGAGCGGTTTCCTCGTCGACCTGCGTACCCGGCTGGCCGCGCCCGGTGGCGCTGTCGACGGGGCGGGGTTCGCGGCGATCACCAGGTACCGGGATCCGATCGCCTGCCGACGAGCCGTGGACAAGCAGGTGGCCCACGGGATGATCTACCGGAGCCCGGACGGCGCCCTCTCCGCCACCGAGCGCGGTGCCGCCTTCCTCGGCGAGCTGTACCAGGTGCACGCCGAGGTCACCGAGGAACTGTGGTCCGGGCACGACGAGCGGGTGGCCCGACTGGTCGCCGTGCTCGGACGGCTGGTGGCGTACGCCCTCGTGCTGGCCGACGAGGAGGGGACCCGGAGCAGTTCCGCCTTCGCCGCGCTCGCGCCCCCGCACGAGCCGGACGGCACCCCGCCCGGTGTGCTGCTGCTCAACCGCCTCGGCGCGCTGCGCTACCACCGGGCGGACGCGCACGCCGCCGCCTGGACCGCCGCCGGGCACACCGCGTCCAGCATCACCGCCCTGCCACCTGGCCCCGAGCGGCTCGCCATCGAGCTGGAGACCGACCGCCGGGCCGCCGGGCCGTACGCCGTGCTCGCCGCCGAGGAGCGGCTGACCATGCTGGCCGACCTCGCGGCGCTGCCCGGCTGACCGGTTGGCCGGAGTCGCCGGGCTCCCCGGGGCTATCCTCCACCGGTGACGGCAGCAGGACGAGGGAGGATGTCGCGATGATCGGAATGGTGCTCGCGGCCGGGGCGGGGCGCCGGCTGCGCCCGTACACCGACACGCTGCCGAAGGCGCTGGTGCCGGTGGACGGCGAGATCACGATCCTGGACATCGCGCTGGGCAACCTCGCCGAGGTCGGGCTCACCGACATCGTGATCGTGGTCGGCTACGCGGCGGACGCGGTCCGCGTGCGGCAGGCCGAGCTGGAGAAGAAGTACGGGGTCACGCTCACCCTGGTGCACAACGACAAGGCCGAGGAGTGGAACAACGCGTACTCCCTCTGGCTGGCCCGCGAGCACTTCGCGCGCGGCGTGCTGCTGGTCAACGGCGACACCGTGCACCCGGTGAGCGTGGAGAAGACCCTGCTGGCCGAGCGCGGACCGGGCATCCTGCTCGCGGTGGACACCCTCAAGCCGCTGGCCGAGGAGGAGATGAAGACCACCTTCGACGCCGCCGGCCAGCTCACCCGGATCACCAAGATCATGGATCCGGGCGAGGCGTACGGGGAGTACATCGGCGCGACGCTGATCGAGCCGCAGGTCGCCGACGCCCTCGCCGACGCGCTGGAGGCGACCTGGCGGCGGGACCCGAACCTCTACTACGAGGACGGCTACCAGGAGTTCGCTGACCGCGGTGGCGAGGTCCGGGCCGCGCCGATCGGCGACGTCCCGTGGGTCGAGGTCGACAACCACGCCGACCTCGCCCGCGCGCGGGAGATCGCGTGCCGCTACTAGCCCGGAGCGTCCTCACCCCGCTGCACATCGACGTGCGACGCGGGGCGGTCGCCGACCTGGCCGCGATCCTGGCCGACGGGCGGATCTCCTCCGGCGGCGACGTCGCGGTGGTGGTCGGGCCCGGTCAGGGCGCGCAGATCGCGGAGCTGATCCGGCCGTCACTGCGGACCGCCGACGTGTTCACCGTCTCCGGGGGGACGCTGGACGCCGCCGATGACCTCGGCGGCAAGCTGCGCTCCCGGTCGTACGACGCGGTCGTCGGCATCGGCGGAGGCAAGACGATAGACGTCGCCAAGTACGCCGCCACCCGCCGAGGACTGCCGATGGTGTCGGTGGCGACCAGCCTCGCCAACGACGGGATCGGCTCCCCGGTGGCCAGCCTCATCACGGACGGGATCAAGGGCTCCTACGGGGTGCACATCCCGATCGCGGTGATCGTCGACCTGGACTTCGTGGAGAGCGGCCCGGACCGGCACAACCGAGCCGGCATCGGCGACGTGGTCAGCAACATCAGCGCGCTGGCCGACTGGGAGCTGTCCCGGAAGGTACGCGGTGAGCCGGTCGACGGGCTGGCCGCCTCGCTCTCCCGGGCGGGCGCCGAGGCGGTGCTCAACCACCCCGGCGACATGAGCGACGACTCCTTCGTGACCGTCCTCGCCGAAGCGTTGATCTCCAGCGGCCTGGCGATGGCCGTCGACGGCACCAGCCGTCCGTGCAGCGGCGGCTGCCACGAGATCATGCACGCGGTCGACTCGCTCTTTCCCGGCACCGCCTCGCACGGCGAGCTGGCCGGGCTGGGGGCGCTCTTCTGCACCTGGCTGCGCGGTGACCAACGCCGCTTCGCGGAGATGTCCGCCTGCCTCGCCCGGCACGGTCTGCCCCGGCTCCCCGCCGAGGTGGCGCTCACCGACGACCAGTTCGTGGAGGCGGTGCAGTTCGCGCCGCGTACCCGCCCGGACCGGTACACCATCCTCGAGCACCTGGCCCTGTCGCCTACCGAGACGCGGGAGCGGCTGGCAGACTACGCCGGTGCAATCCGCGACCAGCTTGGCTGACCCCCGTCCCACCGTCGCCGACTTCCACCGGGTCAACCGGGGCGGCGGCCTGTTCAGCGAGTCGATCAGCCAGTGGCTCGGTGCGGTGTTCGCGCTGGTCGCGCAACGCCTCGGGCTGCGCCCGACCGCGCTGACCCTCACCAACCTGGTGCTCGGGCTGGCCACCTCGATCTCCGTGGTCGCGCTCGCCGGTCCGGTCGCCGACGGGGACGTACCGGCCTGGGTCGTCGGCCTGATCGCCCTGGTCGGCTGGCAGGTGGCGTACTCCCTGGACTGCGCCGACGGGCAGCTCGCCCGGGTGACCGGCCAGGGCAGCGCGGCCGGGGCCCGGATCGACGTGCTCTGCGACGTGGCCGCGCAGATCGCGCTGGTGGCCGCGCTGGCCGCCACCGCCGTCGCGCAGGAACCGTCCACCCCGACCTGGCTGGTGGCCACCTTCGCGGGCACCTGGATGGTCAACCTGGTCACGTCGGTGATGCAGGCCGGTCCGAACGCCGCCAGCATGGTCACCTCGACCTCGCTGCCCGTACGCCTCGTGAAGCTGGTCCGCGACTACGGCGCGGTCATCTTCGTGGCCGCCCTGGTCCTCGCCGTAGCCCCCGCCCTGGTGCTCTGGGTGCTCGTCGCCTTCACCATCATCAACGGCGGCTTCCTGCTCGCCAGCATCGCCTTCTCCGCCCGAGCCTCTCTCCGCTGACCCGCCCGCGCCGCGTTCCGCAAGATCCGTACAACTTCCCCGAAACTGCTGCCTCCTGGATGCGGAAGGCAGCAGTTCCCCTGATGTTGTGTAGATCTTGCCGCGCCCATGCGTCGGAAACGACCGCAGTGGCGTCCTGACCCGACGCCCGTCGACAAGATCGTCCTCGAACCAGGAAACAGTGCCATCCGGTCGCCCCGAGGCCACTAAATCCTGGATCGAGCACGATCTTGCGGGGGCACGGGGGCACGGGGGCACGGGGGCACGGGGGCACGGGGGCACGGGGTGCCGGCGTGTGGGTCGTTTGGCTGGGTCAGGCGGGGTTGGGGATGCGGGCGACGCCGGCGTAGATGTCGATGAGTTGCTTCGTCACCACGTCGGGGTGGAAGGTGCGCTCGTAGCGGGCGCGGGCCGCCACGGTCAGCGCGGACGCGCCGGCTCGGGCGACCGGCAGGGCGGCGGCCAGCGCGGCCGGCGCCGGGGCGACGACCCAACCGGCCTCGCCCAGATCGATTCCGTCGGGCATCGCCGGTTCGCCGCCCCCGGCGACGGCGGAGGCGGTCTCGGCGGGGCCGGTGCCGGCGGGCTCGTGCGGGGCGTCCGCTCCGACGAGGTACGGGATGCCGCCCAACGCGGTGCCGAGTACCGGCCGACCGCTCGCCAACGCCTCGATGATCACGGTCGGCAGCACGTCGTGCCACATCGAGGCGGCGATCACCACGGCGCTGGCCTCGACTGCGGCCCGGACCCCGGCACGGTCGAGCTGACCGAGGTAGACCACGTCGGGTCGTTCGGCGGCGGCTGCCTCGACCAGCGGGCGCAGTTCGCCGTCGCCGGCGATCCGCAGCGTGCCCAACGCACCCACCGGGTGCCGGCGCCAGGCGTCCAGCAGCAGGTCGACGCCCTTCTCGGGGGAGAGCCGGGCCATGTAGAGGAAGCCGTCACCGAGCGGCGCCGGCAGCCCCGGGTCGGGCACGGCGTTCGGCTTGACCACGATCCGATCGTCCGGGATGCCGTAGTCGCGGAGGTGGTCGGCGATCGCCGAGGTGAGCGCGATGAATCGGTCCACCGAACGCCAGGTGCCCCGGTGCACGGCCAGGGTGGTCGCCATCAGCGCGCTCTGCGCCGCCGAGTCGCGGTAGCACCGGTGCCTGATCGCCGGCACGCCCAGCGCCCGGCCCTTGCAGTCCTGGCAGATCACCCCGTCGCGGAAGTAGATCCCCGAGGAGCAGACCTGCCGGTAGTTGTGCACCGTCTGCACCACCGGCACGCCGTGCCGGTGCGCGGTCCGCACCACCCAGGGCGAGATCAGGGGGTACGGGTTGTGCAGGTGCAGGACGTCCGGTCGGTGCTCGGTGAGCAGCCGGCTCAGGTCCTGCTGTGCGCGGGGCGCCCAGATCGGTGAGATCGGCAGCAGCGCCTTGGCGGCCTTCGACATCGAGGGGATCTCATCCGAGCTGCGGATGAAGGGCAGCACCTCGACACCGGCGGCGGTGAGCTGGGCGATCTCCGCGTCGACGATGGTGTTCTCGCCGGAGGGCTGAGCCTCCCGGTACCGGTTGTGCGCCACCACGATTCTCACGGGAAAGAAGGCTACCGTTGGCTGGTGCCCGAACTACCGGAGGTTGAAGCGCTCGCGGGTTACCTGCGGCAGCGCGCGGTGGGGCGGCGTGTCGACCGGCTGGAGATCGCCGCGATCAGCGCCCTGAAGACGTACGATCCGGCACCCACCGCCGTCGCCGGCAAGGCGGTGGTCGACGCCCGTCGGCACGGCAAGTTCCTCGATGTGGTGATCGAGGGTGACCTGCATCTCGTGGTTCACCTGGCCCGGGCGGGCTGGCTGCACTACCGGGAGGCGTTCCCGGCCACCACGCCGTTGCGCCCGGGCAAGGGCCCGATCGCCGTGCGGGTCCGGCTCGACGACGGCTCCGGCTTCGATCTCACCGAGGCCGGTACGCAGAAGAAGCTGGCCGCCTACCTGGTCACCGATCCGGCGGCGGTACCCGGGGTGGCCAAGCTGGGGCCGGACGCGCTCGCCGCCGACCTGCCCACCTTCGCCGAGCGGCTGCGCAGCCGACGCGGGCAGGTCAAGGGGGTGCTGACCGACCAGTCGGTTCTGTCCGGGGTGGGTAACGCGTACTCCGACGAGATCCTGCACGCCGCGAAGCTGTCCCCGTTCGCGATCACCGATCGGCTCACGGACGCCCAGCTCGCCACCCTGCACGCGGCGACGCGGCAGGTGCTCGGCGACGCCGTCGAGCGGTCCCTCGGTCAGCGTGCCGCCGAACTCAAGGGGGAGAAGCGATCCGGGCTGAAGGTGCACGCCCGTACCGGCCTGCCCTGCCCGGTCTGTGGCGACACCGTCCGGGAAGTCTCGTTCGCCGACTCGAGCCTGCAGTACTGCGCCACCTGTCAGACGGGCGGCAAGCCGCTGGCTGACCGACGGTTGTCCCGTCTCGTACGGTGAGTAATCCCACGGGGCGACTACAGAGCGGAATCGACCCGAGTGAGCCGAACCTCCGGTCCACCGTTCTCGCCACAGGCGTATCCATCGGTATAGTGGCCCGGTCCCCGGCTTCTGAAATGGTGCGGAGCCGGCCAGATCCCGCCGACACCATCGGTCGCCAATCTCCTGCGGGGCGGCGACCGGACCGGAGCCCGCGTGGGAGACTGGGACGGTGGGCGACCCGGGCCCTCACGGCGAGTGAGCGGCACGTGTCATGCGGGAGGACATGGGTGAGGTGACGGCAAGCCTCCAGCGCCCGGTATCCAACGAAGGCCGGAGCAGACTCGTGCGGCACGTCGACAGCTTCGAGATCCAGCCGCCGACGCCGCCGTCACACAACGGCGTCCCTCGGTCGGCGTGGGCCAGAGCGCGACGACGTGTCTCCCGTTGGCACCGCCCCTACACCGCGATCCTGCTGCTGCTCGACTTCGGCGCGGCGGCGTTCGCCAGTTGGATCGCGATCCAACTCTTCGACCAGGCCGCCTCGGGTTTCTCCGGCACCAACCAGGACCCGACCTGGTTCCACACCATCTCCTTCCTCCTGCTGCCGCTGGGCTGGGTGGTCATCCTCTGGAGCAACCGGGCGTACGACCGGCGGTATCTGGGGCTCGGCCCGGACGAGTTCAAGCGGGTCATCAGGGCCGCGGTCACGGTGGCGGCCAGCGTCTCCTTCCTCGCCTTCGCCACCAAGACCGCGCTGTCGCGGTGGACGGTGGGCACGGCGCTGCTCGGGGCGCTCTTGCTGATCCTGTGGGGCCGTTTCGTGGCCCGCTGGGCGCTGCACTACATCCGTCGGCGGGCCGGTCAGGCCGCCCACCGGATGGTGCTGGTCGGCACCCTGCCGGAGTGCCTGGAGGTCTACGCGGCGGTCACCCGTAGCCCGGCCGCCGGCCTGATGCCGGTCGCCATCCACATCACCGATGGCTACGCGGCGGCCCGTGGGGTGCCGACGCCGGTGCCGGTGCACTCCGGCCGTGACGTCCTGGCCCTGGTCCGCGAGGTCGGCGGGGACACCATCGCCGTGTGCGGGTCGGCCAGCGCCGAGCCGGGCGAGCTGCGCCGACTGGCCTGGCAGCTCGAAGGCTCCGGGGTCGATCTCGTGGTCGCCCCGCAGTTGACCGACATCGCCGGCCCGCGTGTGCACATCCGGCCGATCGAGGGTCTGCCGCTGCTGCACGTCGAGGAGCCGACGCTCTCCGGGCCGGCGCTACTGGCCAAGAACCTGATGGACCGGGTCGCCGCCGGCCTCGGCCTGCTGCTGCTGATCCCGCTCTTCATCTCGATCGCGGTGGCGATCCGAATCTCCGACCGCGGTCCGGTCTTCTTCCGCCAGCCCCGCGTGGGGCATGAGGGACGCACGTTCCGGGTGTGGAAGTTCCGGACGATGTACGTCGACGCCGAGGACCGGCTGGCCAGCCTCACCGACCAGAACGAGACCGACGGCATGCTGTTCAAGATGAAGCAGGACCCCCGGGTCTTCCCGGTGGGTCGCTTCCTGCGGGCCTCGTCGCTGGACGAGCTGCCGCAGTTGATCAACGTGCTCTGGGGTGAGATGTCGCTGGTCGGACCGCGCCCGCTGCCCGCCGACGACGGCGACTTCCTGGGCGACGTGCGACGCCGGCTGCTGGTGCGCCCCGGCATGACCGGGCTGTGGCAGGTCTCCGGCCGCTCCGACCTGTCCTGGGACGAGGCCGTCCGACTCGACCTCTACTACGTCGACAACTGGTCGCTGGCGTACGACCTCAGCATCCTCTGGCGGACGGTCGGTGTGGTGCTCGCCCGCAAGGGCGCCTACTAGCGCGGGCGGCGGCGAGCCGTCAGGATCGCTGCGTGGGTGGCAACCTCTCCGCCGTCGTCGGCGTCGTCTCGCTGGTCACCGCGCTGACCGCGGCTCTGCTGGCGGTGCTGCGACTACGCGCCCGGCGCGGCATCGCCACCGCGACCCAGCGGGCCACCTACGAGGTGCTGCACACCGCCGGGCTGGCCGCCGAACCCCTCCGGACGGGGCTGAGCGCGGCGGGCGCGGCGAAGGCCGTACGCCATCTGCGGGCTTTGGTGGGCGCGGTCGGGCTGGCACTCACGGACGCCGACGAGGTGCTCGCCCTCGACGGACGCGGCACGCACCACGGCGAGCAGCTGCTCGCGGCGGCCCAGCGGTCGATCAGCTCCGGGCGATCGACGGTGCTCGGGGAGTCCGACCTGCGCTGCGACCGGGTGGACTGCCCGATCCGGGGTGCGGTGGTCGCCCCCCTGCACGGCGCCGACGCCCGGGTGGTCGGGGCGCTGGTGGCGATCGCCGACAGCGCGCCGGCGCCGGGGCTGGTGCAGGCCACCCTGGAGACCGCGCACTGGGCCGGCAACCAGCTCGCCCTGGCCGAGCTGGACTCGTCCCGGGAGCGGCTGGCGCGGGCCGAGATCCGGGCGCTGCGCGCACAGATCAGCCCCCACTTCATCTACAACGCGTTGACCGCGATCGGCTCGTTCGTCCGCACCGACCCGGAGCGCGCCCGGGAGTTGATCCTGGAGTTCGCGGAGTTCACCAGGTACTCGTTCCGGGCGCACGGGGAGTTCACCACCCTCGCCGAGGAGCTGCGCTCGATCGACCGGTACCTGACGATCGAGCGGGCCCGCTTCGGCGACCGGTTGCAGGTGCGCTTGCAGATCGCGCCGGAGGTGCTGCCGGTGACACTGCCGTTCCTCTGTCTCCAGCCGTTGGTGGAGAACGCCGTCCGGCACGGGTTGTCCCGCAAGCCGGGCACGGGCATGGTGAGCATCGAGGCCCGGGACGCGGGCGCCGAATGCCACATCACGGTGGAGGACGACGGGGTGGGTATGGATCCGACCGTGCTGACCGCCGGCATCGCCGAGCTGGCCCGCAGCACCGGCGACCCGGGTGACGACACGGGCCAGCACGTCGGCCTCTCGAACGTCGACGAACGGCTGCGCTCGGTCTTCGGTGACCGTTTCGGTCTGGTCGTCGAGACCGGGCTGGGCTCGGGCACCCGGGTGATCGTGCGGGTGCCGAAGTTCCACCCCGGCGTACGGGCCGGTTCGTGAGCGAGCGCAGCGAGCGAATGCGGGCAGCCCGGTGAACGCCTCCGGTTTTTTGCGGGTGTTGGCGGTGGACGACGAGCCGCCGGCGCTCGACGAGTTGGCGTACCACCTGCGGGCAGACCCCCGGGTGGCCCGGCTGCACACGGCCGGGGACGCTACGGAGGCGCTGCGGCTGTTGCGCGACGGTGACGTGGACGTGGTCTTCCTGGACATCCGGATGCCCGGCCTGGACGGCATGGAGCTGGCCCGGGTGCTGCGCCGGTTCGCCCGGCCACCGGCGATCGTCTTCGTCACCGCGTACGACGACGGCGCGGTGGACGCCTTCGACCTGGGCGCCACGGACTACGTCCGCAAACCGGTACGCGCCGAACGGCTGGCCGAGTCGCTGCGGCGGGTGATCGGGTCGCGGGTGGTGCCGTCGCACCCGGCGGCGCTGGCCCGGGCCGAGGAGGATCCGACCATCCCGATCGAGCTGGCCGGGACGACCCGCATGCTGCCCCGCTCGGCGGTGCGGTGGGTGGAGGCGCAGGGCGACTACGCGCGGCTGCACACCGCCGAGGGGTCGCACCTGGTACGGGTTTCGCTCGCCACGCTCGCCGAGCGCTGGGCGGATGCGGGTTTCGTGCGGGTGCACCGGTCGTACCTGGTGCAGTTGAAGTTGATCGCGGAGCTGCGCCTGGTGAACTCCGGCTACGTGGTGGTGGTCGATTCCACCGAGCTGCCGGTGAGCCGGCGGCACACCCGCGAGCTGAAGGACAAGCTGGTCAGGGCGGCGAAGCAGGATTGGAGTCGCTGAATCGGGAATGTCGGCAACCGTTCCGTACGTTGTACGATAGGCCGTACGACAACCGGGAGGGCCGCCGTGACCGAAACCCCGTTCGACGCCGAGACCGAGTTCGACAGCCAGGTCGACCGCCTGATGGAGTTGAGCTACCCGACCCTGGCGGGGATGACCGAGAGCGCCTTCCGCGACCTGGTCGCCCCCCTGCGGGCGCGAGCGGTCGACGGTGCCGCCGGCCTGCCCGCGCCCACCGACGCCCGGGTGCCGTTCCTGCTGGTCGTCACACGCGACCTGATCGGCGTGGAGCCCCGACTCGAACTCACCACCCTGGCCGGCAAGCGCAAGCCCGGTTTCCTCGACCGGCACTACGCCGAGGACGACCTGCCGCGCTTCGACCCCATCAAGGAGCTGGAGGCACCCGCCGGGCCGGCGTACCTCCTCTTCGACGTCGACCGTGGTGAGGAGTTCCGCAACCTCGCCCCGGCGGCAGCCATGGAGGGCATGACCGCCCAGGATCGGCTTCCGCTCACCATCGACGAAGGGCTCGCCTTCATCACGCTGTACCCCGAGGCGCTGGCCAGCAACAGGTGCTTCTCGCTGGTCGGATCGCGGTGTGGCGACAGGCGGGTGCCGGCGCTGTGGATCAGCCAGGGCGCACCGAAGCTCGGTTGGTGCTGGTACGGCAACCCGCACACCTGGCTCGGCTCCGCCTCGGCCCGCCCCGAGCGCGTCGGCCTGGACTGAACCCGGCGACCGTCGAGCAGAGGCCAGGTCAGAAGATGTCCGCGAGCGCAAGCGTGAGCGGGAACGGCTGCTCACTGCGGTAGACCTCGCCCGCTGGCATGACGACCTGCTCCCGGTAACCGCCGGGCCCGTTCACGAGCACCGTCACGGTCTGCTTGCGGGGCTCCACCAACCAGTAGAGGGGAATGCCGGGCGCGGCATACTCGTGCCGTTTGAGCACCAGGTCGCGGCCGGCGTTGCTCGGCGAGATCACCTCGACGACGAGGAGCACGTCAACCGGGTCGAGTGCGGCGCCACCCAGATCCATCGCGCTCTCGCGCGCGACGAACAGATCCGGGACGAAGTACGACGAGCGCTTCGCGCTGACGCCGATGTCCTGCCCGACGAACAGACCAGCCGGTGCCTGCCGGTCGAGGATTCGGCGGAGGCGGTTGGCGACCGCGCCGTGGAAGACGTCCGCATGGGGGGACACTAGCAGGCTCCCGTCGAAGATCTCGTAGACCTGGTTGTCCTCGGGGAGGCCCTGGAGGTCGTCCACCGTCCAGGCGTCACCTCGGCCGGGCCGGGCAGGGTTGGTCACCGTCACACCTCCTCTCTACCGGTCCACCCTGACAGCTCGGTTGGTCATCCACAACGAACCTCGGACGTTCGGGGAGGCCGGCGGCCATTACCACCGAGTTATCCACAGGGCTGACCGGTTCTCCACAGGTTGTTCACAACGCCACCCACTGATCTCCACGGTGGCTCCCTACAGTCAGACCCCATGAAGGAACGCCGCGTCCTGGTCGTCGAGGACGAACGCACCATCGCCGAGTCGGTCGCCGCCCGACTCCGCGCCGAGGGTTTCGCAGTGGAGATCGCCAGCGACGGCCCCAGCGCGGTCGAGCGGTTCCGGACCGGGCAGCCGGACCTCGTCGTCCTAGACGTGATGCTGCCCGGGTTCGACGGTCTGGAGGTGTGCCGGCGTATCCAGGCGGTCCGGCCGGTTCCGGTGCTGATGCTCACCGCCCGCGACGACGAGACCGATCTGCTGGTCGGGCTCGCCGTCGGCGCGGACGACTACCTCACCAAGCCGTTCTCGATGCGCGAGCTGGCTGCCCGCGTCCACGTGCTGCTGCGCCGCATGGAACGGGCCGCGACCCCCGCGCCACCCGCCATCCGCCTCGGCGACATCGAGATCAACGAAGCCGAGCGGCGGGTTCGCCGGGCCGGCGCGGACGTGCACCTCACGCCGACCGAGTTCGACCTCCTGCTGCACCTCGCCGGCCGACCCCGGACGGTCCTTCCCCGGGAACGACTGCTCGCCGACGTGTGGGGCTGGGCCGACGGCACCGGCACCCGCACCGTGGACAGCCACGTGAAGGCGTTGCGCCGCAAACTCGGCGCGGACCTGATCCGGACCGTCCACGGCGTCGGGTACGCCCTGGAGGTTCCCAAGTGACCGGCCGGCAGGTGGACTGGCTGAACCGGGTGCTTCCCCGCCCCCTCGACCCGGTCCGCTCGATCAAGATGAAGCTCGGCGTCCTGCTGGTCGCCTCCTGGGCGGTGGCCATCGGCTACTTCTGGTACGGCATCGGCTGGCTCCCACCAGGCACGGCGATCACCGCCATCTTCATCGCGCTGGTCACCTCGCAGGTGCTCGCCCACGGGATGACCTCGCCGCTGCGCGAGATGACGGCCGCCGCCGGGGTGATGGCCCGCGGCGACTACACCCGTCGGGTACGCGCCACCTCCCGGGACGAGGTGGGCGAGCTGGCCCAGGCGTTCAACAAGATGGCCGAGGACCTGCACGCGGCGGACCAGCGGCGGCGTGAGCTGATCGCCAACGTCTCCCACGAGCTGCGGACGCCGATCACCGCGTTGCAGGGCGTACTGGAGAACATGGTGGACGGGGTGGCCGAACCGGAGCCGGCGGCACTGCGCGCGGCTCTGTCCCAGACCGAGCGGCTCGGTCATCTCGTCGCTGACCTGCTCGACCTGTCCCGCCTCGACGCCGGGGTGGTGCCACTGCGCCGGGTCACCATCGACGTGGGGGACTTCCTCGACGAGGCGGTGGAGCATGCCACCGCCAGCGCGGCCGGCGCGGGTCTGGACGTGGACTTCCGGTTGCACGAGTTGACGACGCCGTTGACCGTGCACGCCGACCCGTGGCGGTTGCACCAGGTGTTCGCCAACCTGCTCGACAACGCGGCGCGACACAGCCCACCGGGTGGCACCGTGCGGGTGAGCGCCGAGGAACACGCCGGCCAGCTCCACTTCGAGGTCAGCGACGAGGGACCGGGCATCCCGACGGCCGAGCGGTCCCGGGTGTTCGAACGATTCACACGTGGCGACCGCGCCGCCGGGGGTGGAACCGGCCTCGGCCTCGCCATCGCCCGCTGGGTCGTCGAACTCCACGGCGGCCGGATCGCGGTCCTCGACCCGGTCAGCGCCGCCAAGGGCGCCCGTCCAGGCTGCCGCATCCAGGTCACCATCCCGAACAACGCCCCACACCGAGGAGAGGTCGCATGACCACCCCTGGCAGCACTCCGCCTCCGACCAGCGGCCCGGCAACGCCAGTCGCCGAAGCACCGGCACGGCCGACCGCCAACCCGTCGGCACCGCCGACCGGAGGCCCAGCGGCACCGCCGGCCAGTGGCCCAGCGGCACCCCGGACCGGAGGTCCAGCGGCACCGCCGGCCGGCCCCGCCGGACGGCCGCTTCCGGCCTGGCCCCAGCCGATGCCGGCCCCGCTTCTCGGACCCCGGCCACCGTCGCTGATCGAGCGGCGCTGGCCAGGGCCATCGGGCGCCGCGCGCCCGCTCGTCCTGGCGGCCCTGACGGCGGCTGCCGTCCTCGGCGCGTCGACGATCACGATGGTTCGTCCCGGACTCGGCTGGCTGGTGGCCGCGCTGGCCGGCACCGCCGCGCTCGCCGTCGCCGCCGTCGCTCGGGCGAGGCCGTCGACCGCTGCACCCGCGTCACTGACGCCACCGACCACCCCACCCAGTCCGGCGACTCCGGCGACTCAGTCCATCGCAACCGGCCAGGCCACCCCGACCACGGCGGCCGGCCAGGCCGCCGCGACCACGCCGGCAGCCCGGGCCACCCCGACCACCCCGACCACTTCGACCACGCCGGCGGCTCAGGCCACCCCGGCGGACCGGGTAACCCCGGCGGCCACCGCCCGTCCCGATGCCACGGGGGCATCGGGGCGGGCGGCGCAGGTCGTCTGGGCCTCCGCGACCGTCGCGTTGGTGGGCGTAGGTACCCTCCGGGCAGCCGGCTGGCTCTTCGCGCTCTGTCTACTCGCCGCCGTGGTGACCGGGACGCTCGCGCTGACCGGCGGGCGGAGCCCGCTCGGCATGCTGCTGGCCGCGACCCTGCCGCCGGCCGCGACGGTACGGGCGCTCCCCTGGGCGGTACGCGGGCTGCGCGACAACCGACCGGCCGGCTCGGGGATCGCCGTCGGGCGGATCCTGACCAGCGTGGCGATCTCCGCCGGCCTGCTGATGCTGTTCGGCCTGCTCTTCTCCTCCGCCGACGCGGTCTTCGCCGACCTGGTCAGCGGCTTGCTGCCCGACATCTCGGTTCCCGGCACCATCGGGTGGACGTTCCGTCTGCTGCTGATCGGTGGCGGTCTGCTGGGTGCCGCGTACCTGGTCAGTCGACCGCCCAACCTCGACGGCCTGCGGCCTGGGCCGGCGCGGCCGGCGCACCGGCTCGAGTGGACGCTTCCGCTGGTGCTGCTCGACGCCCTGTTCGCGGCGTTCGTACTGGTCCAGTTGACGGTGCTGTTCGGCGGCTCGGGGCACGTGCTGCGCACGGCAGGGCTCACCTACGCGCAGTACGCGCGCGGCGGCTTCTGGCAACTGCTCGCCGTCACCGGGCTCACCCTGCTGGTGATCGCCATCGCCGCCCGTCGGGCACCAAAGGCGACGCGGACCGACCGGCTGCTCGTCCGCGCGCTGCTCGGGGCGCTGACCGCGCTCAGCCTGGTGATCGTGGCCTCGGCGCTCTACCGGATGCAGGTCTACGCCGACGCGTACGGCGCCACCCGCCTGCGGCTCGTCGTGGCGACCGTCGAACTGTGGCTCGGGCTGCTCTTCGTGCTGGTCGGCGTGGCCGTGGTGCGGCTGCGGGCCACCTGGTTGCCCCGACTGGTGATCGGCACGGCGGTGCTGGCGCTGCTCGGGCTGGCCCTGGTCAACCCCGATCGGCTGATCGCCGACCGGAACGTCGACCGGTACCTGCAGACCGGCCGGTTGGACGTCGGCTACGTGTCCGGCCTCTCGGCGGACGCCGTACCCGCCCTGGCCCGGCTGCCCGAGCCCATGCGGATCTGCGCGCTGAACCGGCTGGCGACCGACCTGCCCCGGGACGGCCTGTGGGCGACGAACCTCGGACGGGAGCGCGCCCGCCCCGAGCTGGACCGGATCCCGGTGACCGGCCCGACGTCGCACTGCTTCAGCCTGCGCTACCAGTGAGCGGCGACGCTTGACAATCGCGCGAGGCGGGCAAGACTGCCGGGGTGGCCAGGCAACTCCCTGACGTGGGGTCGGGCGGTGCGGTTCCGCCGCCCCGGCGGGCCCGGATCGTGTTGGCCGACATCACCCGGCGCGACACGCGCTCCGAGCGGACCCGCGCCGAGCTGGCCCAGCAGACCCAGGTCGGCGAGGCGCTGGTCCGTGGCCTGGTCCGGGCCCAGCTCGCGCTGGCGTTGCGGTTGTCGCTGGTGGTCGTCATCGGGCTGGGCGGGTTGCCCTGGCTGTTCGCCATCGCGCCGTCGCTCGGCCGGACCACCGTGGCCGGCGTCAACCTGCCCTGGCTACTACTCGGGGTGGCGTCGTTCCCGTTCCTGATCGCGGTGGGCTGGGCGTACGTGCGGCTGGCCGAGCGCAACGAGCAGGACTTCACCGACCTGGTGCAGCGGCCGGAGCACTGACGTGGGCAACGACTACGTGGTTCCGGCCATCGTCGCGGTCACCCTGGTCACCGTCGGCATCGGCTTCTACGGGCTGCGGCTGGCCCGGACCACGTCCGATTTCCTGGTCGCCTCGCGGGCGATCAGTCCGACCTGGAACGCCGCCGCCATCGGCGGGGAGTACCTGTCGGCCGCGAGCTTCCTCGGCATCGCCGGCCTGGTCCTCAAGTACGGCGTCGACGTGCTCTGGTACCCGGTCGGCTTCGCCGCCGGCTACCTGGCCCTCCTGCTGTTCGTGGCCGCGCCGCTGCGCCGCTCCGGCGCGTTCACGCTGCCCGACTTCTGCGAACTACGGCTCGGGTCCCGCCGCCTGCGCATCCTCGCCACCGCCTTCGTGATCTTCATCGGTTGGCTCTACCTGGTGCCGCAGTTGCAGGGCGCCGGGCTCACGCTGGCCACGGTGGCCGGCTCCCCGTACCCGGTGGGTGCCTTCCTGGTCGCGGCCGTGGTCACCGCGAACGTGGCGCTCGGCGGGATGCGGGCCATCACCTTCGTCCAGGCGTTCCAGTACTGGCTCAAGTTGACCGCTCTCGCCGTACCCGTGATCTTCCTGGCGTTGCAGTGGCAGGCCGATGCCCGCCCGGCGGTGACACCGCCGGACGGGCCGACGTTCCGGGCCGCGACCACCGTCGTGGTCGAGCACCGCGCGACCCTCACCCTGGCCGACGGTGAGATTCGGGAGGTACGCCCCGGCGACGAGCTGACCTTCTCGGCCGGCGACCCGGTGCCGCAGCTGTCCGGGGTGGCCACCGACGCGGCGGACTGGTTGCTGCCCAGCGCCGCGGGTGCCGACGACCGGGGCCTGTTCGGCACGTACTCGCTGATCCTGGCCACCTTCCTCGGCACCATGGGCCTGCCACACGTGCTGGTCCGCTTCTACACCAACCCCGACGGCGCGGCGGCACGCCGGACGACGCTCCTGGTGCTGGCCCTGGTCGGCGTCTTCTACCTGCTACCCACCCTGTACGGGGTGCTGGGCCGGATCTACACCCCGCAACTGCTCGTCAGCGGGCAGACCGACGCGGTGGTGGTCCTGCTGCCCGGCGCGGTCCTCGGTGACGGGCTCGCCGGTCGGCTGCTCGCCGCGCTGGTCTCGGCGGGAGCGTTCGCCGCCTTCCTGTCGACCTCGTCGGGCCTGCTGACCAGCGTCGCCGGGGTGATCTCGACGGACGTGCTCGGCCGCGGCTCGGTACGCGGCTTCCGCTGGGCGACCGTCATCGCCGGGGGCGTACCGGCGGTGCTGGCCCTGCACGTCTCCGGCCTGGACGTCTCACAGGTGGTCGGGTTGGCCTTCGCCGTCGCCGCGTCGAGCTTCTGCCCGCTGCTGGTGCTGGGCATCTGGTGGCGCGGTCTGACCGACCTGGGCGCGGCCGCCGGTGTGCTGGCCGGCGGCGGGGCGGCGATCGGCGCGGTGCTGGTGACCGTCCTCGGCCCGCCGCTGTCCGGCTGGCCCGCCACCCTCACCGCGCAGCCGGCCGCCTGGACGGTGCCGCTGGCGTTCACCGTGATGGTCGCGGTGTCGATGGCGACCCGCCGCCGAGCGCCGGCCGACGTAGCGGCCACCATGCTCCGCCTCCACACCCCAGAAGCCCTGCGCCTGTAGCGTCGTTCGGGGCTGATCCGGCCGTGCGGGTCTTACTACACTGCGAATCGTGGCGAACCCCTCGGATTTGAGCAGGTCCATTTCGGAGCTGCTGTCTACGCTCGACCGCGGTCGCACCGGCCGCGATCAAGATGCGCCGAGCGAGGTGGCACCTCCCCTCCAGGGCGTCGGTGAGGCTGCCGACGGACTGGTACGCGTGGTCGCCCTCCCGGGTGGACAGATCGAATCGGTGTGGATCGACCCGAGGCTGATGCGCTCCGCGTCGGAGAGCCTGGCCGAGGAGATCCGCACGGCCACCAACGCGGCCCTGACAGACCTACGGACAGCGCTGGCCGACGCGACCGCCACGCCGGACACGGCGGCCATGCTGGAACAGCTGCGCGAGCTGCAACGTGGTGCCGTACCGCAGTTGCAGGGTCTCATCGACACCCTCGGCAGCGTTCAGGACCGGCTCTCCTCCGGCGGAAGGCCCTGACGTGGCCCGCATGGTGGACCCGGAGGGCCTGCGCGGGGCAGGCACCAACCTTCAGGACATCTCCGATCGTTTCCTCACCGAACTGCGCACCTTCCTGGCTGACCTGCAAGGGTTCGGCGCGCCCTGGGGCAACGACGACATGGGCAGCCTGATCGGCGCCGCCTGCGAGGAGGTGACCGCGTACGCCGCGGAGTGCTTCGAGTCGGCGATCGAGGAGCTTGGTGTGGTTGGCGTGGACCTCAACCGGATGGCACACCTCGTCGAGGAGGACGAGCGGGCCATCACCGCCCATTTGGGCGGGCTCAGCCAGGAAATCGGGTGAGGCGACGTGGGACTGCAACTGCCGGGTGAGCTGACCACCTTCCTCAGCATGATCGGGTACGACTGGCCGCAGGCGGACGAGACCGCGCTGGTCGAGATGGGTCAACGGTGGCTCGCCTTCAGCGGCACCCTGCAAACCCTGACGATGGAGGCGGGACAGGCGGCCCAGCCGGTCGGCGCCGGCAACGCGGGCGCTGACATTGATGCCTTCCAGGCGTACTGGACCGAGCAGGACGGGCCGGTGCAGGTGCTACAGGATGGCGCGCTCGCCGCCACCCTGGCCGGCACCGGCCTGATCATCATCGGCGCGATCGTCCTCGCCCTGAAGATCCAGGTCATCGTGCAGCTGGTGATCCTGTCGGTGGAGATCGCCCAGGCGGTGGCGACGGCGGTGGCCACGTTCGGCGCCTCGCTGGCGGAGATCCCCATCTTCCAGATGATCACCCGCGAGATCGTCGGTCTGCTGATCGACCAGGTGATCGGCGCGCTCCTCGATGGGTAAGCGCGGGCGCGGCAAGTTCATCCGGTCCGCCCTCTCCCACCTGCGCAAACAGAGGGCGCGAGCGCGGCGCGGTCAGCGGACGGACGGCATGACGCCGGAACGCCTGCGGCACACCCTGCTCGGGGAACGCGACGGCAGATCTTCGGGATGGCACCACCGGCCGGGCGGCATCGACCCACCGGGAGCAAAGCTGATCAAGGTGACGAAGCGCGACAGCCGAACCGGCGTCTACAACGGCAAGGTCGCCATGCAGAACCGGCGCAATGGTGAGTGGCAGGAAAAGCGCGGCGGTAGCACCTTCTTCCCCGACCACTGGACGCCGCAGGACGTCGACAACGCGATCACCCGTGGATTCAACTCGCCGGACGTCGTCAAGGATCCGCAGACCGGACGGTGGTCAGGCACGTTCAACGGTGTCCATCTGAAAGGCTTCTACGATCCAGATACCGACACTCTCAGCCACGGCTACCCCACTCTGCCTGGAGGCACTCCTTGAGCACTATCGAGTTCCGCTGGTCCAAGGAGCGCATCGCCGAGTACCAGTCGACAGACCAGCGGCTCGCCTGCCTGGGGATGTGGTTGACCGACGACATCCAGAGCGTCCACGAACTCTGCCTCGACCTGTTGGCCGATCTTGAGGACATCGCCGCCGGGCGCAAGGAGAGCGAGAGCTGGGAGGGGAACGCCTGGGCCGCCGAGCTGAGCGCGGAAGGCGTCGACCTGCAGAATCTCTGGCGGGATGTCCTGCACGCCCACTATCCGCTGACGGAGACCCGGCGGGTCGTGGCGCAGTACTGGCGGCTGCTCGCCCAGGACCCGGACCGCACGCGAGCGGTCGTCGAGTGGGAGAGCGAGAACGGGCGGACGCACCCGTACCCGGGGCTGTGACGGTCGGGGGGTGTTCAGTCGGTGGCTCTGGGGTGGCCCGTGCCAGCGTGTTTGACCCAGCAGATGCGGGTGTCGTGGTCGGGGAGATACCAGATCCGACCGCCGGCGGTGACCTCGTACTGCCACTGTGACAGCGTCTTCCCGTTGTGGCTGGCAGTGGCGAGCGAGCCCTTGAGAGGGTGCTGCCTGCTGGTCGGCGGGGACGGGCAGGGGTCGGATTCGATGGTGTCGAAAGCGGCCCGGGTATTGGCGGCGGCCTGACGGCACAGCTCCTCCCAGCCCTTGGCCGCGTCGTTGGTGGCGAATCGCAGGGCGTTACCGCCACGGCGGGGTGGTGGCGCTGCCCGATCGCCGCGCTTGGCGCTCACTCGGCGGTCGGGCGGGGCACCGCCCCGAAGTCGTCGAAGCTGGGCGCGGCAAGGACGCGGTGCAGATCGGGGTCGGCGTGGATCTCGGCGCTGTGCCGCCACTGGCTGAGCAACTGCGACAGGGCTGCGGTGTTTCCCACCGCCGCAGCCGCCTCCGCCGTCTCCACGAACTCGGTGGCCATCTGCTCGCGATCTTCAGGCGGCAGGAAGCGCACCCACGGCAGCACGGTCGGCAGTGCCTCACGCACCAGAGTGGGATCCCGGCGCACCACGCTGGCCAGCAACCGGGCGGTCAGATCCACGACCTCACCCTCGGCCGCGGCCCGGTCGGCCAACATCAGGACAAGATCGGCTGCGTCCCGGCGGCGCAGACGCACGGCGCGAGCGCGAGCCAGTCGCTCAGTCGTCTCGGCCGGCTGCCGCAGCAACTCCGAGAACGGCACGGATTCCGAGGGCATCGACACGACATCAACACTACTTCAGAAGTCGACGGCTCGCACGACTACGCCTTTTACGCCGGAACAGGGACTACGTCATGGGAATGATCGTGGATCCGCCGGTCGCCGGACGGCGTATCTGGCGGGCGGCGGATAACGTCGGGCCATGACTGGTGAACATCCCGCGCTCGTGCTGCGTGGTCTGGCTAAACGGTTCGACGGCACGGTCGCGGTCGCCGGTGTCGACCTGGACGTACCGGCCGGGTCCTTCTACGGGCTGCTCGGCCCGAACGGGGCCGGCAAGACCACCACCCTGTCGATGGCGGTCGGCCTGCTACGGCCGGACGCCGGCTCGGCGTGGGTGCTCGGCCAGGACGTGTGGCGCGACCCGGTCACGGCCAAGCAGTTGCTCGGCGTGATGCCCGACGGTGTCCGGCTATTCGACCGGCTCAGCGGCGCGGAACTGCTGGCGTACCACGGGCTGCTGCGGGGGATGGACCCGGCGGTGGTCGACCAGCGGGCCGCGGAGCTGCTGGACGTCCTGGCGCTCGGCGACGCCGGCCGGACTCTGGTGGTGGACTACTCGGCAGGCATGAAGAAGAAGATCGGCCTGGCCTGCGCGTTGCTGCACGGGCCCCGGGTGCTGGTGCTGGACGAGCCGTTCGAGGCGGTCGACCCGGTGTCGGCGGCGCTGATCCGCGACATTCTCACCCGGTACGCGGCCGGCGGCGGCACGGTGGTCTTCTCCAGTCACGTGATGGAGGTCGTCGAGCGGCTGTGCTCGCACGTGGCGATCCTGGCCCAGGGCACCATCAAGCGGGTCGGCACGATCGCGGACGTCAAGGGCGACCGGTCGCTCGAACAGGTCTTCGTCGAGGTGGTCGGCGGACGTACCGCGACCGGTGACGAGTTGTCATGGCTGTCTCGGTGAACCCGGCCACCGCGGCCACCGCGCCCGCGCCTCCGGCGCGACGGGTCTCCGCGCGGCACTTCGTACGGCTCAAGCTGCGGGTGATGGGCAACAACTTCCGGGGCCAGGGCTGGCGGATCGCGATGTTCGTCGGCGGGGCGCTGGTCGGCCTCTGGTTCGCGGCCAGCGGCTTCTTCCTGTTCGCCGCGCCGGGCATCACGGGCAACGGCCGGTACGCGGTGCTGGTCGCGGCGGCCGGCGGGGGCCTGCTGGTGCTCGGTTGGCTACTGCTGCCGCTGGTCTTCTTCGGGGTTGACGAGACACTGGACCCGGCCCGGTTCGCGCTGCTGCCGCTGCCGCGCCGCACTCTTGTCGTCGGCCTGTTCGCCGCCGCGCTGGTCAGCGTGCCGGTACTGGCGGCGTCGATCGCCTCACTGGGGCTGGTACTGACCGCCTGGGCGCTGGGCGGTTGGTCCGCCGGTGTCGTGGCCGTGCTCGGCGTACTCCTCGGGTTGTTGCTCTGTGTGGCCGCGAGCCGCGCGGTGACCAGCGCGTTCGCCAGCATGCTGCGGTCCCGTCGGGTACGCGACCTGGCCGCCGTGCTGCTGGCGGTGACCGCCGCGCTGCTCGGCCCGTTGCAGGTGTTCGGCCTGGCGGCGCTGCGCCAGACGGACTGGACCCGACTGACCGGAGCCGCGTCGGTGCTCGGGTGGACGCCGCTCGGGGCGCCGTGGACCGCCGGCATCGACGTGGCGCAGGGACGGGTGTGGGCCGCCCCGCTCAAGCTGCTGATCACGCTGGCGGCGATCGGCGCGCTGCTGGCCTGGTGGTCGCGGTCGCTGGAGTCGGCGATGGTGGGCTCGGCGACCGCCGGCCGGGCACCGGCGCGACGCAGCGTCGACGGCGGCGCGGTCGCCCAACTCTTTCCCCGGGCCGCCACCTGGGCGCGGCGGGACCGGTTCGGCGCGCTCGTCGCCCGGGAGGCCCGCTACTGGTGGCGGGACGCCCGCCGTCGAGCCAACCTGATCACCATCGCGGTGGTCGGCATCTTCGTGCCCGTCCTGGTCAACGTCACGGGCGGGGACTTCGCGTCCGAGAACGCGGGGTTCACGGCGGCCGCCAGCGACAGCTCACCAGTCGTGGTCACCATCTCGCTGCTCTTCGTCGGGGTACTCGCCTCGGTCACCCTGGCCAACCAGTTCGGCTTCGACGGCAGCGCGTACGCCGCGAACGTCGTGGCTGGCGTGCCGGGTCGCGTCGAGCTACGCGCGCGGATGACCGCCTTCTCGTTGTACGTCCTGCCGATGCTGGCGATCATCGCAGTGGTGCTGTCGGCGCTGCTCAGCCGACCGGAGTGGATCGGGCTGATGGTGGGCAGTCTGCTTGCCACCTACGGTGCGGGACTGGCGGTGAGCAGTTTCGTGTCGGTGCTCGGGGCGTACTCGCTGCCGGAGACGAGCAACCCGTTCGGGATGAACAGCGGTGCGGGCATGGCGAAGGGGTTGCTCACCCTGGTCGCCATGATCACCACGGCGGTCATCGGCGTGCCGATGGTGGTGGCCGCCGCGTTGCTCGGCGACGCCTGGCTCTGGCTGGCCCTCCCGCTCGGCACGGCGTACGGGCTGGGTGCGGCGCTGCTCGGCGCGTACCTGGCCGGTGACGTGCTCGACCGGCGTCAGCCGGAACTGCTGGCCACCGTCACGCCGCGCCGCTAGGCGGCCGGGCCGCGAGATGCGTGGGCGGCGAGGAATCCGGTCCAGGCCGACGGGCTGAACGTGAGCACCGGCCCGGACCGATCCTTGCTGTCCCGCACCAGCACGACACCCGGCAGATTGTCCGCCACCTCGACGCACGCGCCGCCTGTGTCGCCGGACCTGGTCGACGTTCGCCAACGCGGATGAGCAAGGGTCATGGAGTCACCTTCAGCTTCCGGATCAGATCCAGCGAGGCGCTGGTGGGCAGCGCTTCGCCGAGCAGGCTATCCCATTTCCGACCTATCAGACGCACGACGTCCGGATCGTCGATGACGTGTCCTCGGGCGACGTCTTCCACATAGGTCACCCGTTCGCCGTCCGGGAGTTCGGCGAGCAGGAAGCCACCGGTCAACCCGACATGGGCCCCGATGTCGAGCGAGACGATGTGCAATCTGACGCTCGGCATGGTGGCGAGTTCCATCAGTCGGCCAAGCTGCGCATCGAGTACCGCAGGCCCGCCTACCGGACGTCGCAGCGCGGCCTCGTCCAGGACGAACACGCACTGGGGCGGCTCGGCGCGATGCCAGAGCCGCTGCCGATCGAGTCGAACGGCGACCAACTCATCCACCACATCGGCAGGGTTCAGGCCCCCGGCGGAGATCACCGCTCGGGCATAGTCCTCGGTTTGCAGCAGACCAGGAATCAAGCAGGGCTCGAATTCGCAGAGGCGAATCGCGTGCTCCTCGTGATGACGCCAGGGGACGAACCATGTCGGCAACCGCTGACGATCGGCAGCCGACAGGAGTTCGGCGAGGAGGCCGCCGGTGGCCAGGGCCTCGTCGGCGGCCACGGCGAATTCCATCGTCGGTCGGCGGCGGCCGGTCTCGATGGCGGCCACCGTGGAAGGGCTCCACCTGATCAGGGTCGCCAGAGCCTCCTGGGACACGTCGGCACCGGCGCGGGCGGCCTTCAACGCCCGTACCCACATTTCGATGTTCATCCTTACCTCTCCGGTAAGTACGTGACTGCGCTGCGTAGTAAGCCCTGGAATCCTCCCGTGTCCGCGCCGCGCCGTCCAGGGTGGAGAGCACGCGGCCCGGCTGGTGGAGGCGATGACCCGGCGGTCGGTCCTGCGTCGGGCCGCCCCGGTCATCCCCCGATCGGGGCGGCCCTCGCATCCACTGGGAGGAGGTCAGCCGTGCACGGGTTCGTTCCTGGTCGCGGCGGGACGCGGTGGTCGTACTCGATGAGGAACGTGGCGACGACGGCCGTGCCGGGCGCGATCGAACCGGCACGCAGCGGCGCGGCGCGTCTCGCGCGGGGACCTGCCATCCCCACAAGCGTGATGCCTGTGCGTCATCTTGATGACTCACCGGCATCACGCTCACTGAGGCATTGCCTCCCGCCAGCCGCCGGAGGCGCGGGGTGAGTCGGCCGCACCTTCCGATGCGACCGCTGTGGCGGTGTCGGGGCTGCGGCGCGCACTGGCCCTGCCAACCGGCGCGGCTGGCGTTGCTCGCCGAGTACCGGGACGACCGCACGGCGCTGCTGTTCTACCTGGGCACGCTGATGGCCGAGGCGGGCGATCAGCTCGCCCGGCTGAGCGGGCGACCCGCCGACCTGCACGCACGCTTTCTGGGCTGGGCGCGCGGACGGGGCGGCACAATGTTTCACGTGAATCATGAGCCGGGCGCCGAGATCCACCACACCGACCCGTTCGCGGTGCCGACCGGGCAGCGGTCACCGGCCCGCAGGCTGCGGGGACGGCTCGCCTCGCCGGTCACCCTCTGGACGGCGCCCGGCCCGGCGGGACTGACGGTCTCGTCGACACTTGTCGCGGAGGGGGAACCGGACCGGCTGCTCGGTCTGATCGACCCGGAGTCCGACCTGTGGGCCGCCGTCGAGGAGGCCGGTCGGTTCGCCGTCGCGCCGCTCGGGCCGCCACATCGGCAACTCGCCGACCGCTTCGCCGGCCTCTTCCCGGCGCCGGGAGGGCTCTTCGCCACCGGCTCGTGGACCGACACGCCCTACGGGCCGGTGCCGTCCGACGCCGGCGGCTGGGCGGGGTGCCGGCTGGACACCGCCCGGGAGTACGGCTGGGGCCTGCTGGTGGAGGCCACCATCGAGGCCGTCGACCTGGTCGAGGACACCACGCCGCTGCTGCACTACCGGGGGCGGTACCACGAGCTGCCGGGCTGACCAGGGGCCTGGGAGCGCGACCGGTCACCGGAGTGACGTGGGTCACTCGGCGCACCCAGTCAACCGCTCGGCGCACTCGACGACCGGCGTCGATCTCGACCTTCCCCGTCGGGGAGCGTGCCTCCTACGGTGCGCGGAACTACCCCCGACGCCTGTGAAGGTGGTGATCCATAGATGTCCACGGACACACCCGCGCCGACCGCTTCCCAGGCGGACAAGTACCTGGCCGTGCAGCAGTCGGACGAGTTCGCCGGACTACGCCGCGCGCTACGCGGCTTCGTCTTCCCGATGACCGTCGCGTTCTTCCTGTGGTACGCGCTCTACGTCATTCTCTCCGCGTACGCCCGGGACTTCATGGGCACGAAGCTGTTCGGCAGCAACATCAACGTTGCCCTGGTCTTCGGCCTGCTCCAGTTCGTCTCGACGTTCGTGATCGCCTGGCTCTACTCCCGGTACGCGGACCGGAAGATCGACCCGGTCGCCGACCGGATCCGTGCCGAGATCGGGGAGGTGACCCACGATGACGGTCCACGCGGCTGACCTGCTCCTCGCGGCCGAGGCCGGTAACCACACGGCCCGCAACCTGACCATCACGCTGTTCCTGGTGTTCGTGGCGGTGACCCTGGGCATCACCATCTGGGCCAGCCGGCAGACGAAGACGGCTACCGACTTCTACGCGGGCGGCCGGTCCTTCTCCGGATTCCAGAACGGCATGGCGATCGGTGGCGACTACATGTCGGCCGCCTCGTTCCTCGGCATCGCCGGCATCATCGCGCTCTACGGCTACGACGGCTTCCTCTACTCGATCGGCTTCCTGGTCGCCTGGCTGGTGGCCCTCCTGCTGGTCGCGGAACTGCTGCGCAACTCCGGCCGGTACACGATGGCCGACGTGCTGGCCTTCCGGATGCGGCAGCGTCCGGTGCGTACGGCAGCGGCGGTCTCCACCATCACGGTGTCGATCTTCTACCTGCTGGCCCAGATGGTGGGCGCCGGCGCGCTGGTGGCGCTGCTGCTCGGCATCAAGCCGGGCACGACCTTCCTCGGCATGGACGCGGCCACCGCCAAGGTGGCGACCATCATCATGGTCGGCGCCCTGATGATCATCTACGTGACCGTGGGTGGCATGAAGGGCACCACGTACGTGCAGATCGTCAAGGCGTTCCTGCTGATGAGCGGCGCGCTGCTGATGACCGTGCTGGTCCTCGCCAAGTTCCACTTCAACCTGTCGGAACTGCTCGGCGCCGCCGCCGCGGCCTCCGGCAAGGGCGACAAACTCCTGGAACCGGGCCTGCGGTACGGCGTGGAGGTCGCCGGGAACTCCACGCAGACGTTCTACAACAAGATGGACCTGCTGTCGCTCGGCATCGCGCTGGTGCTCGGCACGGCCGGCCTGCCGCACATCCTGATCCGCTTCTACACGGTGCCGACCGCCAAGGCGGCCCGCAAGAGCGTGCTCTGGGCCATCGGCATCATCGGCACCTTCTACCTGCTCACCCTGGCCCTCGGCTTCGGCGCGGCGGCGATGGTGGGTGGTCCGGCGATCATCGCGCAGGACAAGGCCGGCAACACCGCCGCGCCACAGTTGGCCGAGGCGCTCGGCCTGGAGTTCTTCGGCGGTGAACTGGGTGGCGCGGCCCTGCTGGCGATCATCGCGGCGGTCGCCTTCGCCACCATCCTGGCCGTGGTCGCCGGGTTGACCCTGGCCTCCTCGTCCAGCCTGGCGCACGACTTCTACGCGAACGTCCTGAAGAAGGGCGAGACGTCGGAGCGCCAGGAGGTACGGGTCGCCCGGTTCTCCGCCCTGGTGATCGGCGCGATCTCGATCCTGCTGTCGATCTACGCGCAGAACCTCAACGTGGCGTTCCTCGTGGCGTTGGCCTTCGCGGTCGCCGCCTCGGGCAACCTGCCGGCGATCCTCTACAGCCTGTTCTGGAAGCGGTTCAACACCTCCGGAGCGGTGTGGGCGATCTACGGCGGTCTGATCTCGGCCGTGGTGCTGGTGTTCTTCTCACCGGTCGTGTCGGGCGCGGCGACGTCGATGTTCCCGGACCACGACTGGCAGTGGTTCCCGCTGTCCAACCCGGGCATCCTGTCCATCCCGTTCGGGTTCCTCTGCGGGTTCGTCGGCACGCTCATATCGAAAGAGCACGACGAGGACAAGTACGCGGAGCTGGAGGTTCGCGCCCTCACCGGCGCGGGCGCCCACTGATCGAAGCGCTGGGCCCCCTGTCGACGCCACGCGTCAACAGGGGGCCTCTCGCTGTTCAGGGGGGTCGGTAGGCTGACCGGCATGAAGGTTGCTGAGCGCTTCGGTTCCGGTCACCGCGTTCTCGTCACCGGCGGCGCCGGTTTCGTCCCGTCGCACCTGGTCGACTCCCTGATCGCCCGGGGCTGCACGGTGGTGGCCCTGGACAACTTCGTCACCGGCTCCAAGGAGAACGTCGCCCACCTGCTGGACCGGCCAACCTTCACCCTGGTCGAGGCGGACCTCTCCGACGGTCTGCCGACGCACCACCCGGCGCTGACCGAGCGCTTCGACGCGATCCTGCACATGGCCTCGCCGGCCAGCCCCACCGACTTCGCCCAGCTTCCGGTGGAGATCCTCCGGGTCGGCTCGGTGGGCACCCTGCACCTGCTGGACCGCGCGGTCGCCGACGGCGCCCGGTTCCTGATGGCCTCCACCAGCGAGGCGTACGGGGACCCGAAGGAGCACCCACAGCGCGAGACCTACTGGGGCAACGTCAACCCCATCGGCGTCCGCAGCGTCTACGACGAGGCGAAGCGCTTCTCCGAGGCGGCCACCATGGCGTACCACCGGTACCGGGGGCTGGACGCCGCGATCGTGCGGATCTTCAACACGTACGGCCCGCGGATGCGCCCGGACGACGGTCGCGCCATCCCGACCTTCATCTCCCAGGCGCTGCGCGACGAGCCGATCACCGTGCACGGCACCGGCAACCAGACCCGGTCGATCTGCTTCGTCGAGGATCTGGTGCGGGGCATCCTGCTGCTGCTCGACTCGACCGAGACCGGCCCGGTCAACTGCGGTACCGAGCACGAGATGTCCATGCGTCAACTCGCCGAGTTGATCGTGTCGCTCTCCGACAGCAACTCGGAGGTGACGTACATCACGCGCAGCGCGGACGACCCGGAGATGCGTCGGCCCGACCTGACCCTCGCCCGTGAACTGCTCGGATACGAGCCGGCCGTCACGCCCGAGGACGGCCTGCGACGCACGATCGAGTACTTCCGGGCGCGGCTAGGGTAACCGGCTCGCGGCGGACCGCCGATCGCTGAGTGTCACCTGAGGGCGGTAGTGGCTCCCGCTACGTACCCTGATTTGCATGTCAGCGACCTCTGCCGGCGTTCCCCAGCCGTACCTGCACCGCAGCGCCGGGCGCGCCTCGGTGCCCGGCCCCGACCGGGGCGCCTCCGGACGCGCGCGTCCGGCCGAGGCGCGCTTCTACCCGTCGTACGACGATCGGCAGATCGGCCCAGGCGGCCCGGCGGGGCCGACGGGACCGGGTGGCCGCGGCGGGTCGGGACGGCGTGGTCCCCGCCCACGCTGGGGACGGATCGGCCTGGTGGCGGGCATCGCGGTGCTGGTGTTGGCGCTGCTCGGCGGCCTGGGCGCGTGGCTGTACGCGCGCAACCTCAACAACGACCTGGCCCGCACCGATCCCTTCGCGGAGATCACCGGCGGCCGGCCGGCGAAGCCTGTCGACGGCGCGTTGAACATCCTGCTGGTCGGCAGCGACTCCCGGGACCCGGACGCGCCCGTCGACACCAAGAGCCAGTGGCGGGCCGACACGATCATCGTGATGCACATCCCGGCCGACCACAAGGAGGCGTACCTGGTCTCCATCCCGCGTGACCTGTACGTGCCGATCCCGGAGAGCGCGGGCGCGGACTGCGGCTCCGGCCGGCGCGCGAAGATCAACGCGGCGTTCGCCTTCGGTGGCCTGCCGCTGGCGGTCCGTACCGTCGAGTGTTTCAGCGACGTCCGGATCGACCACGTCATGGCGATCGACTTCGGCGGGTTCAAGGAGGTCACCGACGCCCTCGGCGGGGTGGACCTGAAGGTGGAGCGGACGATCACCTCGATCCACAAGCCGTACCGGACGTTCACCAAGGGCACCAACCACATGGACGGCGCGGAGGCGCTGGACTGGATCCGGCAGCGCAAGCAGTTCCCGGACGGCGACTTCGCCCGGATGCGGCACCAGCAGGACTTCCTGCGGGCGCTGATGGACAAGGCGGCCAGCACCGGCACCCTGGCGAACCCGAAGAAGCTCAATGACTTCCTCAAGTCGGTGACCGCAGCGGTGACCGTCGACCAGGGCTTCTCGTTGACCAATATGGCAGTGCAGTTCCGGAGCCTGCGCGGTGAGAACCTCACGTTCCTGACCAGCCCGAACTCGGGCAGCGACACGATCAACGGCGAGTCGGTGGTGGTCTCGGACCGGGAGAAGGCGCTGGCGATGTACAAGGCCATGTCGGCGGACACGATGGCGGACTGGGTGAAGGCCAATCCGCCGAAGAACTCCGACGGCGGCTGAGCGCGCGGGGGCCACGGCGGTCAACCCATTGTGAGACCCACTCACCGTTTCGGTGATCGAGTACGACCGATCGCACGGTTGACGGAACCTGTCGTCCCAATTGAGTCCAGATGAACTCGCAAAGTCGAATTGATGTACGTACAGTGGGGCCGCCCCCTCCTGATCACGAGCTGGAGCACGAATGCCGGTTCAGGCCAGCCGTCGCCCTTCGTCCACCGGATCCGCCGCGCAGAGCGGCCGGATCGCCGCGTCCATACCGGTGCAGCCCGGCCGATCGGGCGGTGGTCCGGGCGGTCGTCCGCCGGGCGGTGGCGACGGCCGGACGGGCGGCAAGGGACCGGCGAAGAAGCGGCCCCGGCGCAAGGATCCGCTCTGGGCCCGCCTGACCGTGATCTTCGGTGCGGTGCTGATGCTCAGCAGCGGGGTGGCGATCGTCGGCACGAAGGTGCTGGTCGGTCAGGCCACCGGTGACATCGCCCAGCGCAACCTGCTCGGCGACGCCGGCAAGACCGACGCCGAGGGTGGCGCGAGCCTGGACGGGCCGATCGACATGCTGCTGCTCGGCGTGGACGCCCGGGAACGCTGGGCCGCCGACGACGTCCGGTCGGACAGCATCATCATCCTGCACATCCCGGCCTCGCACGACCAGGCGTACCTGATCTCGATCCCCCGGGACACCGAGGCGCAGATCCCGCCCTTCAAGAAGAGCGGCTTCGTCGGCGGCACCGACAAGATCAACGCTGCTTTCCAGGCCGGCGCCCGCAACGGCGGCGGCTGGGAGGGTGGCGCCCAGTTGATGGCCCAGACGATCAAGCGCCTCACCGGGGTCAGCTTCGACGGCGCGGCGATCATCAACTTCGGTGGCTTCAAGAACGTCATCGACACGCTGGGCACGGTCAAGATCTGCGTCAGCCACGAGGTCAAGTCGCACCACATGTCGTTCGTCGACGGCAAGCCGATGTGGAACGCCGACGCCAAGAAGACCGGCAAGTCGATGACCCCGGTCGTGCACAAGAAGGGCTGCAAGGAGATGGAGGGCTGGGCCGCCCTCGACTACGCCCGGCAGCGGTACGGCCTCCCCGGCGGCGACTACGACCGGCAGCAGAACCAGCAGCAACTGATCAAGGCGATGGCGCGCAAGGCCACCGATGGCGGCATGCTGACCAACCCGGCCAAGATGAACTCGTTGATCAAGGCAGCCGGCAAGGCGTTCGTCCTGGACACCGGCGGCGTGCCGATCGAGAACTTCATCTTCACGATGCGTGGCGTGACCGCGAACGAGCTGACCATGTTGAAGACCAACAACGGCAGCTTCAACGGCAACGGCAACAACCGTGAGGCGTTGAACGCGGAGACGATGGCGATGTTCGAGGCGCTCAAGCAGGACAAGCTCGCCGAGTTCGTCTTCAGCCACCCCGAGGTGATCTCCGGCCGGAAGTGACGGCCGGGCGTGGCCAAGTCGCGCAAAGCCCGGCGACCGTCCCGTCACTGACCGTAGCCTGACGTGAGCAAGGTTCACGTATCGGCTGCGGGGAGGCGGTCACGTCCAGGTGGGGACGGAACGCGGCCGGCCGGGCACACCCGGCCGGGTCGCGCCGCGATCGCTGGCCACGCCTCCTGCTCGGCATCGGACTGGCCCTCGTCCTGCTGGCCGGGCTCGCGGTGGTGGGCCTGAAGACACTGACCCACCGGTACGACCGTACGGTCACCAAGGAGCAGTTGCTCGACGCCGACGCCCGCACCGACCGGACCAACCTGGACGGGGCGCTCAACTACCTGCTGATCGGCACCGACAAACGCGCCGGCAGCAGCGAGCCGGACCAGCGCTCCGACACCATCCTCATCGTGCACGTACCCGCCGGACGACGTGCGGCGTACCTGGTCTCCATCCCGCGTGACCTGCTGGTCGCCATCCCCCCGGCGAACGGCTTCGGCGGCGGCCCCGACAAGATCAACGCCGCGTACGAGCACGGCGGCGGCGGATCGGCCGGCGCCCGACTGCTCTCCACCACCCTGAACCGGCTCACCGGCATCCGGTTCGACGGCGCCGCGCTGATCGACTTCTCCGGCTTCCGGAAGGTGATCGACCTCCTGGGCGGGGTGCAGATGTGCGTCGACACCGAGGTGCGCTCGATCCACACCAACCGGCTCTTCCGGACCGGCTGCCAGCGGATGAACGGGGCACAGGCGCTGGACTACGTACGGCAGCGCTACGACCTGCCCGGGGGCGACTACGACCGGCAGCGCCACCAGCAGCAACTCCTGCGGGCGATGCTGGACAGCGCCGGCGACGCCGACCTGCGCAACAATCCGGTGAAGCTGGACCAGGTGCTCCGGGCGGTCGGCGGCTCGTTGACCGTCGACACCAACGGCGTACCCCTTGAGGATCTGCTCCTCGCGCTCCGCGCGCTGCCGCCCGACGGGATGCGCGGCGTCCAGGTGCCCTCGTCCCCGCAGATGATCGACCAGGTCTCGTACGTGGTGCTCGACAACGGTGGCAACGGGCTGTTCGAGGCGGTCCGGGGCACTCGCGTACCGGACTGGGCACAGGCCAACCCGCGCTGGGTGACCCGGTTGTGACCGTGGCGACGGCCGGGTCGGTGCCGATCCGGCCGCCGAGGATCTAGTGTTGCTTCCTGTGTTCGGACCCCAGGTTCCCACCGTGCCCGTGACCGAGATCGCCGACGACACCTACCTGCTCGATGTGCGGGAGGCTGACGAATGGGCGGCGGGCCACGCCCCCACCGCCCACCACCTGCCGATGATGGAGCTGCCCGCGCGGCTGGCCGAGGTGCCGACCGATCGGGACGTCGCCGTCATCTGCCGCTCCGGCGGACGATCCGCCCAGGTCGTCGCCTACCTGATCAACAACGGCTGGGGTCAGGTACGCAACGCCGACGGCGGGATGCGCCAGTGGGCAGCGGTCGGCCGGCCAGTGGTCGACGCGAACGGGCAGTCCGGCCAGGTCATCTGAGGCGGGCGGGATGGGCGGGCCACTGGTCTTCGCGCACCGCGGCGCCTCGTACGACCTTCCGGAGCACACCCTCGCCGCGTACCTGCGCGCCCTCGACGAGGGCGCCGACGGCCTGGAGTGCGACGTCCGGCTGACCCGGGACGGTCATCTGGTCTGCGTACACGACCGGCGACTGGACCGTACGAGCAACGGTCGCGGGCTGGTCAGCGCGCGAACCCTCGCCGAGTTGGACGCGCTGGACTTCGGCTCGTGGCATCCGGCCGGCGCATCGAGCGGTGACCTGCCGCCGGACGAGTCGCACACCCGGCTGTTGACCCTGGCCCGGCTGCTCGACGCGGTGCTCGCCGCCGGGCGGCCCGTCCGGTTGCTCGTCGAGACGAAGCATCCGTCCCGCTTCGGCTCGCTGGTGGAGCGGCGGCTGGTCGACCTGCTGCGGCAGTACGGGCTGGCCGATCCGGCACCGGACGACCCGGTCCAGGTGACCGTCATGTCGTTCTCCCCGCTGGCCGTACGCCGGATCCGGGAGTTGGCCCCGGCGCTGCCCACGGTGCTGCTGCTGGAGGTGCTTCCACCCTGGCTGCGGCTGGGCCGGCTGCCGTTCGGCGCCCGCATCGCCGGCCCGGGCATCGGCCTGCTCCGGGCCCGCCCGCACCTGCTGCCCGCGCTGCGCGCCGCCGGCAACCAGGTGTACGTCTGGACGGTCAACGAGCCGGCCGACGTGGAGCTGGTGCTGGCCGGGGAGGTGGACGGGATCATCACGGACCGACCGGCGCACGTCCTGGCCCGGCGGGACCGCTGAACGGGCCTGTCGAGGCGAGCGAGCCGGCGCCTGTGCGACAACCGGGGGTGCCGAAAGCCGGGCCGGCGGGGCAGACTCGGCACATGCCGGAGCGTATCGACTTCCCCGCTCTTCTCGCCGGCCACACCGTCGTGATCGAGATGATCAATGCGGGGGACGCGGGCCTGCCGGTCCTCACCCAACTCCTCCGGATGGCCCAACCGGCGCTGTCCGCGAGCGGAATGGCGTTCGTCGAGTTCGGTCCCACGGGCGGCCGGGTGATCGCGGCCACCGGCGCGGCGGAGTGGGCGCTCGGCCGCCCGCTCGCGGCGGACGACCCGGACACGGTCCGCCTGCTCTCCGGCCCCCGGGTGAGCCAGGTCCGGGTGACCGATCTGAGCGGCAAGCTCGCCGCCGAACTGGCCGGCAGCGGCCTGCGCCGGATGGTGGTGTCCCGGGCCGAGATCGGCGGTCACACCGTCGGCAGCCTGCACGCCCTCTATCCGGGCGACGACGAGCCGGGCGCCGAGCAGCAGGGAGTCATCGCGTACCTCGCCTCGTGCGTCGCCCACATGTACGGCGACCAGAGCGGACTGCCGGTGCACGGCGACGGGCCGGTGGTGGCGGCGCTCGCCGACGGGCTGGCGGTGGTCGACCGGGACGGGCACGTCCGGCTGTGGAATCCGGCCGCCGTCCAGGTCACCGGCCGCACGACGGACCAGGCCCTGAACCGGCCGTTGCCGTTGCCGCTGCCGCCCGCCGGCCAGGTCCGCGACCACCGGCTGCCGGACGGGCGCTGGCTGCGCATCACCTCCGGCGACCTGCCCGGACCGGGCGCGCTGCGGGTGGTCACCTTCCGCGACATCACCGACCAGCAGCGCCGCGATCACGACCGGGAGCTGTTCGTCGCGGTGACCAGCCACGAGCTACGCACGCCGGTCACCGTCATCAAGGGGTACGCGGACACCCTCACCGACCACTGGGAGTCACTGACCGACGGCGACCGGCGGCAGGCCGCCCGGGTGATCGGGCAGCGCGCCAACGAGCTGGCCCGGTTGGTCGACCGACTGCTCTCCTCGGCGGCCGAGACGGGGCCCGCGGACGAGCCGCCCACCCCGTTCGACCTCGGTGCGGCGCTGCGCGCGGCCGTCGTGGACCTGCCGGCGGAGCTGCGGCACCGGCTGACGCTCCGCCTGCCCGTCGACCTGCCCAAGGCGCTCGGCCACCGTCCCAGCCTGGCCACCGTCCTGACCGAGCTGGTGACCAACGCCGGCAAGTACTCGCCGCCGGGGTCCCCCATCGAGATCACGGCCGGGGTCGACGGTCAGTTGGTCGCGTTCCGGGTGAGCGACCGCGGCATCAGCATCCGACCGGAGCACGTGGAAAGGGCGTTCGACCGGTTCTGGCAGGGCGAGTCCGGTGACCGGCGCGGCTACCCCGGAGCGGGGCTCGGCCTCTATCTCGTCCGCCGGATCGTTGAACAGCAGAATGGATGGGTATCCCTACGTCCGAGGACCGACGGCGGTACGGTCGCAGAGGTGCGGCTACCGCGCGGTTGACCAGCAGGGCGCGACGTGGAGGCGACGGTGGCGACGGCGGCGAGGGATCGGGCGTGGTGCGTGGTGGTTCCCCATCACCCCGCCGGCGCACGACTGGCCCGGCATCGGCTCGCCGACGACCTGGCGGACGTCGTGCCCCCGGCGCTCCTCGCGGATCTGATCGCGGTGCTCGCCGAACTGGTGGGCAACTCGGTCCGGCACGCCCACCCGCTGCCCGGCGGCGTGGTCCGGGTGGCCTGGCGGCTGCGGCCGTCCGCCGACGGCCCACGGATCCAGTTGGGGGTGACCGACGGCGGCGCGGCCACCGGCCCACGGATCCGCACCGCCAGCCTCGACGCGGCGGACGGGCGGGGCCTGCACATCGTGGCCGGCCTGGCGACCCGCTGGGGCGTCGAGCGGGACGGCATGGGCCAGCGCGTCTGGGCGGAGTTCGAGCCCACTCCCCGGCTGGTCGCGGCGAACTAGCTTGATTTTTAACCTGTGCGGCGTGGCCTAGGGCTATTCGAAGTCTTCGTTTTCTTCGTGTCACTCTTTGGTTTTGTGCTGGTG
>NZ_JBNCKS010000046.1:0-57061 GCF_049841635.1 Micromonospora sp. DT44
CAACGACGTCAGCGAGCGACCAACACGATTTTCAGCCCGGAACGGGCCACCTCGCCAGAGGCGACAAGGACTAACCCACCCCCTTGAACCTTGTTGATCAAGAGGTTCGCGTCAGAAATCGTGCCTCCGCTGACGCAAACCTCTTGATCATCACCGGAATGGGGGTTGGGGTGGGGTGGGGTGGGGTGGGGGGTGGGCAGTTAGGGGCGGGTGTGGGCTTGGGATTCGGCTTGGGCCTTCATCTGGGCGGCTCGGTCGATGTCGGCCTGTTGGACTGCGGCTACCGAGCCGAAGATGTGGACCGCCTGGTAGTAGGTCCAGGCCAGGCTGTAGCAGGCCGGGCGGACGACCGTGTTGTACGTGGCGCAGACCCGCTTCAGGTCGGCGTAGAAGGCGCTGTCGAGGCGGTCCTTGTTGGCGGAGAACTGGCCGACCGCCTTGTAGTTGCGGTAGCCGAAGTCGTGCCGGTAGCAGCCCAGGTTGAAGGTGAAGCCGAGCGGGTTGTCCGGGCTGGACGAGCAGTAGTCGGTGGACCAGACGAAGTTGTACTCGGCCCAGGGGGCCCGGTTGAGGCGGGCGCTGTTCCAGGAGTTGTAGCTGGACGCGCTGGTCTGGGTCCAGCTCGACAGCACGGACAGCTTCTCGGCGGGGGTGACGGCGGCGGCGGGGGAGGCGATGGCGAGGGTGGCGAGCAGCGCGAGCGCGCCCGAGGCGAACAGGGTGGCGAGACGTCGGGGCACGGTTTACCTCCGCGGGGTGGGCGGTGGGACGGAAGTTACCGGCGGGTCACCGGATGTCGATCAGTGTCGATCGATCAATCGACGAGGCGGTATGCGTCTCGCCAACTATTGGTGACATGGGTCCAAACAGACGAAATGCCCCGGACGCGCCTGGCGTCCGGGGCATTCGAGCGGGCGGTCAGCGCAGGCTGAACGCCGGTGGGCTGGCCAGGCTCTCGTTGGCTGTCCGGTCCAGCGCGGTCAACCGGTACGTGTATCGGCGGCCGGGTCCGGCCGACGTGTCCACCCAGGACTGGACGCCGCCCGGGGTGGCCCGGACGGTGTCGACCAGTCCGGTGGCGTCGGCGGTGGCGCACTGCCCGGGCAGCGTGGTCCCGTCGAACCGGTAGATCGCGTACGAGGTGGCCGTGCCCAGGGGACCCTTGCCGTCGGCCGGCTGACGCCAGGTCAGCCGTACCCCGTCGGTGTCCCGCGCGACCCGGGTGACCACCGGCGGGAGCAGCGGCTTCGCCGGCAGGTGCGGCATGGCCGGTACGAGGGCCGGGCGCGAGTAGTGCTCGGCCGCGTAGATGCTGGTGGCGTCGAGCCGGTTGGCCCGTACCTGGACGGCGGAGAAGTGCACGTTGCCCTGCACCTCGGGGTACGAACGGTTGAGCGTCAGGTGGTTGGACAGCTCACGCGGGTTCTGCCAGTACGGCCCGTACGCGGGGTCGCCGCTCTTGTAGTCGGCCTGGCCGATGTAGAGCTGCACCCGGGTCCCGCGTACCGTCTCGGCCCACCACGGCACGAGTCGCGCGTAGTCGGCCGCCGGGTACTGGCCGATGTACCAGTAGAGCTGCGGCACGACGTAGTCGATCCACTCCTGCTTGATCCACTTTCGGGTGTCGGCGGAGATGATGTCGTACGACTGGCTGCCGGTGGTGTCCGAGCCGAGCGGGTCGACGCTGGCGTTGCGCCAGATGCCGAACGGGCTGACCCCGAACTTGACCCACGGCTTCGCCGCCTTGATCTTGCCGTTCATCTCCTGGATCAGCAGGTTGATGTTGTCCCGCCGCCAGTCGGCCCGATCGGTGAATCCCCGGTTGTACGCCGCGAAGGTGGCATCGTCGGGCACCTGGTAGGCGCCGCTGGGGTAGGGGTAGAAGTAGTCGTCGAAGTGGACGCCGTCGATGTCGTACCGCTGGACCGCGTCCATCATCGCGGTCTGGACGAACTCGCGGACCTCGGGGATGCCGGGGGTGTAGTAGAGCCGGCTGCCGGCGACGCCGGCCGGCGGGTAGGCGAAGGTCCAGTCCGGGTGCTGCCGGGCCGGGTGGCCGGGTGCGAGCTGGCCGACGTCGGCGCCGGCGCCGCCGGGCGCCGGCATCGAGACGCGGTACGGGTTGAACCAGGCGTGGAATTCGAGGTTGCGCTTGTGCGACTCCTCGACGAAAAAGGCCAGCGGGTCCCAGCCGGGGTCCTGGCCGCGCACCCCGGTCAGGTACTCCGACCACGGCTCATATGGCGAGGGCCAGAGCGCGTCGGCGGTGGGCCGGACCTGTACGACCACGGCGTTGTGGTGCAGTCGTTCGGCGAGGTCCAGCAGACCGCGGTACTCGGCCTGCTGGGCGGCGATCCGGTCCGGGCTGGTCTGGGAGGCCTTGCTGGGCCAGTCGATGTTGACCACCGACGAGATCCACATGGTCGGCGCGGCCGGTGTAGCCGCGCCAATAGGCCAGCGCGTGCCAGGTGTGGCCGTCGGTAGACAGCACTAGACAGGCGTCGAGGGTCAGGAGCCGGCGGAGGGTTGCGCGGTCTTTCGGGTCATCGATGGCGGCCAGGGCTTCGGCGGCGGTGACGGCGGTGATGCCGAAGCGATTGCGATCGGCGATGACCTCGTGCAGCGGCTCGGCGACGTGAACCGAGCCAACGCCTCGCCGTCCTCGCTGGCTACCCGGAACCGCAGCTTTACGCCGTGCTCGCGACCCGTCACCATTACCACGACGACGACTCGCAGCCAGCGCGATACTGGGACCCCATCAGCCCCAGAATCTCGACCGTGATGCGCCCCTGCACTCTCTGCGCGGCCCGTCGCGGAGCCCGGATACCCGCGCTCGTCCGCCTCGACCACGGCGAGCTACCCATCTGCGTCCAGCACCGCCGCACTCTGGTCGGATTCCGCGACGAGCAACCCCGCCGCGGACGTCCCCTCGGACCTTTCGGACCACCCACCGAACAGTCCCTCGACGCGACACCCGAGATCCTCACCGCTGTCCGGCGTCGTCGCGCCCTGCGGCGTCGACGCCGCGCCACCATCGACGCCGCGATGGAGGCTGCCGGGCAAATCACGAGCGGGTGGCGCAACTGGCCACGACGCCGCGGGGAATCCGATGCCATCACCACTCGATGGGGCGGGCGCAGTGAACTGCTGCCCCGCGTCGTCGAGCAGGTCATCCGCTACCCGGAAACCATCGCTCTGGCCACCGTGTTCGCCCGACATCCCCAACTACTGAACACACCACGCGCCGCCACCGGCGATCCGACGCCGATGATGTTCCTCCTACACGCCGCGCACTACCTCCAGCACCCCGAACCCGGACAACTACTGCGTCGGCACCACCCGCTGTTCCGCTGGGCCGGAGCCGACGACCTGCCCAACTGGCGCTGGCGCAACAGCAGCGAACCCGACCGCAGCATCCACGCCGCCCTGCGCGCCGACAACATCGAACCGCTGAGGCTACGGTGACGGCCATGCCATACCGCCCGCACGCCTGATCGAAAGTGTGTGAACCGCGACCGCGAACCGCGAACCGGGGCTCGGCGACTTCCTTGCCTGAGCAACCATCCACGTCTACGCAGGTAACACCGGTCATCACTCGTCGAGCTGTGCGGGCACCCCGAAGTTGCTCCCCGCACGTCGAGGACGGCTCCGAAAGCCTTGCCGACTACACGGGACCGTACATGTGAACCGGGAGCCCACGCTGGCCGTTATGGATGCTGGAGGGGATGGACTCGTCCTGAGGATGAGGAGCAGCCGCTGGACCCAGGTTGACAAAAATTAGCTCGGCAGATTCGTAGATACTTTGAAAGGATAGCCAAATGGCTCGAACTAACGAAATGCTTTTCCCGTGGCAGGACGAACAAGGAAGGCGGTGGCCCGCAGACCTCATCGAAGAACACTACGCAACGTATTTTGACGATAGGGAGCGAGTATGGTCGGCCCGATTTGTGCCGCGCCAAGAGATGTCAGTCATCGCTGAATACCGGCAGGATTCGGCGATACTCTATTCACAAGACGCGCGTGAACGTATTGCTGACGGAATCCAGTTACCCAGTACCAGCGATCCCTTCCCGATCGGGCAGTATGTCAACGAATTGACAACCACCGGCGCAGCTGCCACCTCTCTTACACTGCATGAACGACGCGCCTTCAGTGCAACGATGACGCAGTTTGTGATCAATGATTCCGAACGAATTTTCTTGTATGATAACAGTGGGCGCAGCGCACAACTCGACCGTCAATTTGATTTCAGCTCTGGACGGCACGCTAGAGTAGAATTTGGTGTCCTATACCCGAACGGCAGCCCACCGTATCCGTGGGATGATGTTTTGAAGCGGACACGCCCCGACTACTCAAACCCAAATCTCCTATACATTTCTGCCGAAGCCCAAGAGGCGCACCAGCGCTCCGCGGCGAATGCGCCCATTCCGCCAGCATATCAAGTCGGAAATCCGCCGGCTTACCACCAAGCTGTTGCTCCGGCTTACTACCAAGCTGTTGCTCCGGCTTACTACCAAGCTGTTGATCCGGCTTACTACCAAGCTGTTGCTCAACAGGCGCCATTAGAAAACGCAGCCGTGGCCAATGCTGCCAGAGGGCAGAGCCCGCAATATCCAGAACAGCACGCGCCCGAAGCGCCCCAAGCCGACGAGCGGCGCCGGTCCGCCCGGATCCAAGCCCAACAGCCACGCGGCCGAGGGCGACGGTGATGCCAAGGAGCGATACGTGCCAGCCCGCGTTGCTGGGCTCGGCATCTAAACGATCATGAAGTTGAGGCCAAGGTCGCTGCGGTACTGCCGCCTTGTCAGGCCGCTGCTGGCCGGCTTCCTGCCGCTCTCCGCCCTGGCCGACCTGGTCAGCATCGGCGCGCTCTGCGCGTTCGTGCTGGTCTCGCTCGCCGTACCGATCCTGCGCCGCAAGCGTCCGGACCTGGACCGGCCGTTCCGGGTGCCGTTCTCGCCGGTGCTGCCGATCGTCTCGGCGGTCGCCTGCCTCTACCTGATGCTCAACCTGTCGGTGGAGACCTGGCTGCGGTTCCCGGCCTGGATGCTGCTCGGAGCGGTGATCTACTTCGGCTACGGCTACCGCCGCAACCGCCTCGCCCGCCACGAACCGGCCGTCGCGCCGGAGCAGCGCGAGCCGAGCGCCTGACCGGCGGTCGCGCCCGAGCAGCGCGAGCCGAGCGCCGGACCGGTCGTGCCCAGGGGTCGAGTGCCCCTGGGCACGATCAGGTCAGGGGGCGGGGCTGCGGCGTACCGGTCGGACCCTTGACGACCGGCTTGCCCTCGACCCAGGTCACCTCGTCGAGCCACACCTGCCGGCCCGGGTCGGTGCTGCCCTCCTGGCCGGGCGGCCAGGCGTGGTAGACGAGCCAGGTACGGCCGTCCTTGACCACCATCGAGGCGTGACCCGGGCCCGAGGCGGCGTCGCTGCTCTTCAGGGTCGGGTTCTCGGCGGCCTTCACACACGGGCCGGTGGGGGTCTCGCAGACCGCGTAGCCCTCGGCGTACTCGGCGCGGTCGTAGGCGTTGGCGGCGAAGAACAGGTACAGCCGGCCGTCCTGGCGGTGGAAGAACGGCCCCTCGATCAGGGTGCCCTCCCACGGCTCGGTCTGCTTGAGCAGCTTGGTCGGCTCACCGACGAGGGTCAGACCGTCCTCGGCGAGGCGCTGCGACCACAGCCAGGTGTCCACCCCGATCGCGTTGCCGTCGTTCTTCCACAGCAGCCAGAGGCTGCCGTCGGTGTCCCGGAACGGGCTCGCGTCGATCGCCCCGCCCAGCTCTGCCTGGCAGATCAGCGGGCCGGACGCGTCGTCGGAGTACGGGCCCTGCGGCGCGCTGGCCACCGCCCGCCCGACGCACTGCCGGCCGGACTCCCGACCCGCGACGGTGTAGTAGAGCAGGAACTTCTCCGGTGCCAGCTGGATGACCTCCGGCGCCCACGTTTTGCCGGGGTCCGCCCAGTCCGGCAGTGTCGGCAGCGCGTCCCCGGCCTCGGCCCAGTCGATCAGGTCGGGCGAGGTGAGCACCGGGACGTTGCGACCGCCCGAGTTGGTGTGGAACAGGTACCAGGTGTCGCCCACCCGGATCACCTGCGGGTCCGGGGCGTCGGTGCGTACGACCGGGTTGGTGAACATCGTGGAGTCGCTCCCGCTGCTCGTGGAGGTGGGTTCGCTGTCGGCGGCGCAGCCCGTGACGAGCAGCGCGGCGGCGAGGGTGATCGCCGCCGCGCCGGATCGCCGGGCGGTTGCCCGGGTCATCCCTTCAGGCCGCTGCGGGAGACACCCTGGATGATGTGCCGTTGCGCGAGCACGAACAGGATCAGCACCGGCAGGCTCGCCAGCACCGCGCCCGCCATGATCACCGGATAGTCCGTGACGTACGAACCCTGGAGCAGCCCAAGGCCCGGCGGCAGGGTCAGCTTCTCCGGGCTGAACAGCACGAAGATGGGCCACAGGAAGTCGTTCCAGTTGGTCAGGAACGACAGCACGGCAAGGGTGGCCAGCGCCGGCTTCGACAGCGGCAGCACCACCTTGTAGAAGATCTGCCACTGGTTGGCGCCGTCGAGGGTGGCGGCCTCCTCCAACTCGTTCGGCAGCGAGAGGAAGAACTGCCGTAGGAAGAAGACCCCGAACGCGCTGGCCGCGCCGGGCACCACGATCACGGCGAGCGTGTCGATCCAGCTGAGCTGGTCGACGATCAGGAAGTTCGGGATGATCAACGAGGTCGGCGGGATGAACAGCGTCCCGACGATCAGCGCGAAGCTCACCCCACGCCCGGCGAACTTCAGCCGGGCCAGGGCGTACGCGCCCATCGAGGCGGTCACCAGCACCAGCAGAGCGTGCAGCGTGGCGGCCACCATGCTGTTGAGGAACCAGCGCAGCACCGGATTCGCCGAGTTGGTGAGGATCTGCTCGTAGCCGTAGCCGGAGAGCGGGTTCGGCAGCCAGCTCGGCGGAATCTGCTGGGCGGCGGTGTAGGTCTTCAACGAGGTGATGACCATCCAGGCCAGCGGAACCAGGAAGATCAGGGCCAGCGCGACCAGGGTGGCGTAGAGCGCGACCCGGCCGGTGGCGGCACCGCGGGTCGTCCGCGTGGGCGTCGTCATAGCGGTCCCCTCAGTCTTCCCGGTAGCGGAAGAGGCGGAAGTTGGCGATGCTCACGACCGCCAGCATCAGGGCGAACACGATGCTCATCGCGGCGGCCCGGCCGGCGTTGTTGTTGCGCAGGCCCTCCTCGACGATGAACCACACCACCGTGCGGGTCTCCGTGCCGGGCGTCCCCTGGGTGATCAGGAAGGACTGGCCGAACATGTTCGCCGAGGCCAGCACGGTCGTCGTGATCACGAAGAGCAGGACGGGACGCAGTCCGGGCAGGGTGACGTTGCGGAACCGCTGCCAGGCGGTCGCCCCGTCCACCCGGGCCGCCTCGTACAGCTCCGGCGAGATGTCCTGGAGGCCGGCCAGGTAGATCACCGCGTTGAAGCCGGAGGTCCACCAGACCGTGACCCCGACCAGGGAGATCCAGGCCCAGGGCATGTTCGTCACCCAGGGGGTGTCCGACGGCAACCCGATCACCCCCAGGAGCCGGTTGACCAGGCCCAGGTTGGCGTCGAGCAGGAATCGCCAGAGCAGGCCGATCACCGCCACGCCCAGGACGTACGGGGCGAAGTAGATCGCCCGGAAGAAGGTCCGGCCGGGGAAGGAGCGGTTCAACAGCAGAGCCAACCCCAGGGGTACGACCACCAGCAGCGGAACCGACAGCACCGTGAAGATCGCGGTGGCCCGTACGCTCTGCCACCAGTCGCCGTAGACGGCGGAGTCGCTGGAGAAGAGCTGCTGGTAGTTGTCCAGCCCGACGAACGGCCGGTTCGGGAGCTGGAAGTCCCACTGGTGCACGCTCAGCCAGAGGCCCAGGACGATCGGCAGCAGGCCGAAGACCCCGAACAGGACCAGGTACGGGGCCAGGAACAGGTATGGCGTCGCCCGTCCGGTCCGGCGCACGGAGGCGGCCCGGCGGGCTGCTTTGGCCGCCGGGGGCGGCGCGTCACCGCGCGCCGCCCCGACCTCGATCACGTCCGCCACGGGTGATCAGCTCCCGTACTTCTTGCGGTTGTCCTCAAGCTGCTTGTTGGCCTTCGCCACGCCGTCGTCGAGAGCCTGCTTGGGCGACTTCTTGCCCAGCGCGGCCTCGTTGAAGGAGTTGTAGAAGGTCGTCATGACCTCGCCCAGGCCCGGGGCGGCCGGCGGGAAGGCCGCGTACTCCAGCTCGGGGGCGAGCGACGAGATCTCCGGCAGCGCCTTGAACTCGGCGCCCTCGCGGACCTCCTTGCGGGCCGGGATCTGCCCGCCCTTGGCCCAGTCCAGCGAGTGCTGGCTCAGCCAGTTGATGAAGACCTTCGACCCGGAGACCTTGTTGGCGTCGTTGGCCCGCTGCTTCACGATGGTGAAGTTGTGCGAGTTGGCCCAGGCCGCCGGCTTGCTGCCGATCTGCGGGAGCGGCGCGACGCCCCACTGCACCTCGGGGCTCTTCTTGAGGTCGTTGATCTGCCAGATGCCGTTCCAGGTGAAGGCGTTCTTGCCGCTCTTGAACGCCAGGTAGTCGGCGTCCTGGCCGACGTTGGCCGGCGAGTAACCCTGCTTGATCATGTCGACCAGCCAGGTGCACGCCTCGACCGCCGGGTCGGAGTTGAACGTCGCCTTGCTCACCTCGGCGTCGAAGAGCGTGGCCCCCCACTGGTTGAGCACGGAGTAGAAGGTCATGCCGCCGGTGAACTGGAACGGGCTGACCCAGAAGCCCTGCACACCGGCCTTCTTCAGCTCGACCAGGGCTGCGGTGTACTCGTCCTTCGTCGTCGGCGGCTTGTTCGGGTCGAGGCCGGCCTTCTGCATGACGGCCTTGTTGTAGTAGAAGCCCAGCGGGTGCATGTCCAGCGGGATGCCGTACCGCTTGTTGTTGTAGATCCCGCCCTTCCACACGGTCGGGGCGAAGTCTCCCTCGGAGAGCTCCAGGTTCTTGGCCACGTCGTCCAGCTCGGTGATCACGCCACGGGCGGCGAAGGTGGCGAGCTGGTCCATGTGCATGACCGCGATGTCCGGGCCGTTGCCGCTGGAGGCCGCGCCGGGGAGCTTGTTGTAGTAGTCCTCCCACTGGTACGTGGCCACCGACACCGCGATGTTCTTGTGCTCGGTGTTGAACTGGTTGACCAGGGCCTTGAAGATGTCGCCGTCGCCGCCGGTGAACCCGTTCCACAGCTTCAGGTCGACCTTGGGCCCGGTGTACTCCTTGCCGCCGTTGCCGGTGGCCGGGCCGGAGGCGTTGTCGCCTCCACCGCAGCCGGCGAGGGTCAGCGAGGCCGCCGCGCCGATTCCGAGACCGAGGCCGAGCAGGCGTCGCCGGCTCATGTCGTTCTGGATCATGCTTTATCTCTCCTTGGAGGGGGACGGTATGAATTGTGCCTGCTCGAACCCGGTACGCCTCAGGCGTGGGCCGGGCCGAAGCGCAGCACGCTCCAGGAGACGGCGGGCAGGCGCACGGTGCACCGGCCGCCGTCGGGGGTGGGGGTGGGCATGTCCCGTGGCGTCACCCGGTCGGGCTCGGCCTCGGTGTTCGTCGCCGACGGGTCGGACCCGGCAGCGATGCTCTGGAAGGAATAGCCGGACAGTCCCGGCAGGCCGCGCAGGTCGATCTCCAGTGCGAGGTCCGTCGTGTCCCGGTTCGTCGCGAAGACGGTCAGCTCGCCGGTCTCCTCGTCGTGCACGGCGACCGTGTCGAGCACGGGCACGTCCCCGTACTTCTTCGTGTCGTAGCGCGGCGACACCGGCTCGGTGCGCAGCACGGTGCCCCGTGCGTGCCGGGCGGTCAGCGCGAACGGGTGGAAGATGCTCTGCCGCCAGGCCGGGCCGCCGTTGCGGGTACGGATCGGCGCGATCACGTTGGCGAGTTGGGCCTGGGCGGCCACCCCCACCCGGTCGGCGTGCCGGAGCAGGGTGATCAGCAGGTCGCCGACCACCACGGCGTCCACCGCCGTGAAGTCGTCCTCGATCAGCGCGGGCGCCTCGACCCAGCCACGCCGGTCCAGGTCGGCCTGGAGCCGGGACTCGTACCAGACGTTCCACTCGTCGAACGAGATCTTCAGCTTGCGGCGGTGCCGCTGCCGGGCCGCCACGTGGTCGGCGGTCGCCACGACCTCGGTGATGAAGTTGTCCATGTCGACGGCCGAGGCCAGGATGCTCGCCTGGTCGCCGTCGGACGGGTCGTAGTAGGTGTGCGCCGAGATGTAGTCGACGTGCTCGTAGGTGTGCTCCAGCACGGTCGCCTCCCACGCGGCGAACGTGGGCATCCGCCGGTTGGAGCTGCCGCAGGCGACCAGGCTGACCGACGGGTCGATCATCTTCATGGCGCGGGCGGCCTCGGCGGCGACCCGGCCGTACTCGTCGGCGGTCTTGTGGCCGACCTGCCAGGGCCCGTCCATCTCGTTGCCGAGGCACCAGAGCCGTACGCCGAAGGGGTCCTCCGCGCCGTTCTTGCGCCGCAGGTCCGAGAGCGCGGTGCCGCCCGGGTGGTTGGCGTACTCGAGGAGGTCGAGTGCTTCCTGCACCCCGCGGGTGCCGAGGTTGACGGCCATCATCGGCTCGACGCCCGCCTCGTCGGCCCAGGTCATGAACTCGTGCAGGCCGAACGCGTTGGTCTCGATCGTCTTCCACGCCAGGTCGAGCCGCCGGGGTCGGTCGCCGACCGGACCGACGCCGTCCTCCCAGCGGTAGCCGGAGACGAAGTTGCCGCCGGGGTAGCGGACCACCGACACGCCCATTTCGCGGGTCAGGTCCAGCACGTCCCGCCGCAGGCCCCGGGCGTCGGCGTTCGGGTGTCCGGGCTCGTAGATGCCGCCGTAGACGCAGCGCCCCATGTGCTCGACGAACGAGCCAAAGAGGCGTCGGTCGGCCGGGCCGATCGCGAAGGCCGGATCGATCGTCAACTGCGTGGTCCGCAAGGGATGCCACCTTTCCTGGGGTGCCGGAACCGGGTGACCGCAGTCACCGCCCACCCGGCGTCCCCCGTTTGTACAACGTTGTAGGCAACGTTGTAAAGAGCTGGTGACGAGGTATGGTGCGCTGGGTTACATCGGGGAGGTTGCGGGGTGCGAAACAGGCTCAAGGACGTGGCCGAGCGGGCCGGCGTCTCGGTGAAGACCGTCTCCAACGTGGTTAACGGCTACGTGCACGTACGTCCGGACACCCGGGCCCGTGTCGAGGAGGCCATCGCCGAGCTGAACTACCGGCCCAACCTCTCCGCCCGGCACCTGCGCAAGGGGCGGACTGGGGTGATCGCCCTGGCGGTGCCGGAACTGGACATCCCGTACTTCGCCGAACTCGCCCGGCACGTCGTCACCGCCGCCGCCGAGTACGGCTGGACCGTGCTCATCGACCAGACTGGCGGCCGGCGTGAGCAGGAGCGGGTCGTCGCCTCCGGCATCACCGACCACCTGATCGACGGGCTCATCTTCAGCCCGCTGGCGCTCACGGCGGAGGATCTGGCCAGCCTCGACGGCACCCCGATGGTGCTGCTCGGCGAACGCGTCGACCACGGCCCCGCCGATCGCGTGGTGATCGACAACGTCACCGCCGCCCGGGAGATCACCGACCACCTGATCCGGCTCGGCCGCCGCCGGATCGCGGCGATCGGCGCGCAGCGCACCGACGAGGGCGCCAGCGCCCGCCTGCGCCTGGCCGGCTACACCGAGGCGCTGCGCGCTGCCGGCCTGGCCTACGACGAAGCCCTCGTGGCGTCCGCGACGGCCTGGCACCGCGCCGACGGCGCGGCCGCGATGCGCGGCCTGCTCACCACGGGAGTACGCCCCGACGCCGTGTTCTGCTTCAACGACACTCTCGCCCTGGGCGCCCTGCGCGCTCTGCACGAGGCGGGCCTGCGCGTGCCCGAGGACGTGGCGGTGGTCGGCTTCGACGACATCGAGGACGGGCGGTTCTCGGTCCCCACGCTGAGCACCGTCGCTCCCGACAAGGAGCAGATCGCCCGGCTGGCCGTCGAACTCCTCGCCAATCGCCTCGACGGCGACCGCGCCGCCCCCGCCCGCGCGCTCAAGGCTCCGTACCAGCTGGAACTGCGCGAATCCACCAGGTCCTAGTCGAAGAAGCGGGCCAGGTGGACGTTCGGAGCGGGCTCGGCGTCGGCGGGGAGGGGCGTCAGGTCGGCGAAGATCGAGGCGCCGTCGCAGCCGGCGTGCAGCGGGTACCAACGCGGCGTGCCCGGCGGCCGGAGCTGGCAGATCCCCTTGAAGGTCTGCACGTCCATCAGCCGGACGTGGGTGGGGTCGGCCACCGCGTTGACGTGCCCCCACCACGGGCTCATCACGTGCAGGACGCCACCCGGGCGCAGCACCCGGTGACACTCGTCCACCAGGGGCAGGAAGTCGATCAGGTGCTCCAGGATGTGCACCGCGAACAGGACGTCCACCGAGTTGTCGGCCAGCGGCAGCGAGCCGGAGAGGTCCGCCACCGCGTCCACCCCAGGCGCGGGATAGATGTCCAGCCCGAGGTTGCTCGACCACTGCTTGGTCGGGCCGCAGCCGAGATCCACCACGACCGGCGCGCGTCCGCCGACGCCGACCCTGCACCAGACGCCGTAGACGCCGGCCAACCGTCCCACCAGGTCCCGTACCAGCCGTAGGTCGGCCGGCTCGGTCACCTCTCCGCTGAGGTGGGCGACCCCGCGGTCGAACCGCACCTCGACGGCCAGGCCCCGGAGCCGGTCGTCGTTCCGGACCTGGTCCGCCCACGCCTGCGCGAGGAATTCGTCGATCAACCGCAGCCGGTCGGCCGAGGGCGGAGTCTGTGCCAAAGCGACCATTCGGGCCACCTCCCGCCGCGCGTTACCCGCCTACGCGCCCGGTATTCCCGTTTCGCCGTCGCGCGACCGCCAGAGGGCTTGTCGGGGCGTCCGACGCACCTCCCTGTAAAGCGTGATGACTGTGCGGCATCTTGATGCCCCACAGTCATCACACTCGTCGGAGTGCTGCCCTCCGGCCCAAGGCCCGCCCTCCGGTCCAAGGCCCGGCCTCCGGTCCAAGGCCCGCCCTCCGGCCCAGCGCCGTCGAAGGTCAGCCCGACAGCGTCCGGCGACCTCCCCGCATCCGCTGACGGGGCGGGGGAGCGGCGGGCTTCGGCCGCTTGAGGTGGTAGCGGTGCAGTTCGTGGTTGCCGGGCAGCGACGGGTCCTCGCTCATCGCGACCAGCTCCCAGCCCTGGTCGCCGGCCCGGTTGAGGTGGGCCAGCGACGTGTCGCCGTACGGCGTCACGTCGACCATCGACCCGTCCGGGCCGTACCAGACGAAGACGACCTCCCAGCCGAGGTCGTTGGTCGCCGCCTGGCGGCGGCGGACCAGCAGGGCGTACTCCCACTTGAGCATGGCGTCATTCTCACCCCGCGCCGGCCCGCGGACCGGCATCAATCCTCGGCGATCCGCCCGGCGTCGACCCGCAGCCGCCGGTTGGTCTCGACGGCGGCCAGCATCCGCCGGTCGTGGGTGACCAGCAGCAGCGTTCCGGGGTAGCTGGCCAGCGCCGATTCCAGCTGCTCGATGGCGGGCAGGTCCAGGTGGTTGGTCGGCTCGTCCAGCACCAGCAGGTTGACCCCACGGCCCTGGAGCAGGGCCAGCGCGGCCCGGGTCCGCTCACCGGGGGAGAGGGTGGCCGCCGGTCGGGGCACGTGCGCCGCCCGCAGGCCGAACTTGGCCAGCAGGGTCCGCGCGTCCGCCGGCGACAGGTGAGGTACGGCCGCCTCGAACGCGTCGATCAGCGGCATGTCGCCGAGGAACAGCCCGCGGGCCTGGTCCACCTCGCCGATCACCACGCCGGGCCCGAGCGAGGCGGTGCCCTCGTCCAGCGGCAGCCGGCCGAGCAGCGCGGCCAGCAGGGTGGACTTGCCGGAGCCGTTCGCCCCGGTAACCGCGACCCGGTCCGCCCAGTCGATCTGGAGGTTGACCGGGCCGAGGGTGAAGCCACCACGGCGTACCACGGCTCCTCGCAGCGTGGCCACGACGGCGCCGGCGCGGGGCGCGGCGGCGATCTCCATCCGCAGCTCCCACTCCTTGCGGGGCTCCTCGACCACCTCGAGTCGTTCGATCAGCCGGTCGGTCTGCTTGGCCTTGGCGGCCTGCTTCTCGCTCGACTCCGCTCGCAACTTGCGGCCGATCTTGTCGTTGTCGGTGGCCTTGCGGCGGGCGTTCTTCACACCCTTCTCCATCCAGCCCCGCTGGGTACGGGCGCGCGCCTCCAGGCCGGCCTTCGTGTCGGCGTACTCCTCGAAGTCGGCGCGGGCGTGCCGCCGCGCCACCTCGCGCTCCTCCAGATAGGCCGCGTAGCCGCCGCCGAAGTGGTTGACCTGCTGCTGCGGCAGGTCCAGCTCCAGCACCCGGGTCACCGTGCGGGTCAGGAACTCCCGATCGTGGCTGACCAGCACCGTGCCGGCCCGCAGCCCGGTGACGAACTCCTCCAGCCGCTCCAACCCGGCCAGGTCCAGGTCGTTGGTCGGCTCGTCGAGCAGGAACACGTCGTACCGGCTGAGCAGCAGCGACGCCAACCCCGCCCGGGCCGCCTGACCGCCGGAGAGCCCGGTCATCAGGTGGTCCAGGTCGACCGTGAGCCCCAGATCGGCGCTCACCTGCTCGGCGCGTTCGTCGAGGTCCGCGCCGCCGAGGGCCAGCCAGCGCTCCAGCGCGTCGCCGTACGCGTCGTCGGCGCCCGCCGACCCGGCCGTCAACGCCTCGGTCGCGGTGTCCAGCGCCGCCTGCCCGCCGGTCACCCCGGTCCGGCGGGCCAGGAACTCCCGTACCGTCTCGCCCGGCCGCCGCTCCGGCTCCTGCGGCAGATGTCCGACGCTCGCGGTGGGCGGGCTGAGTCGTACGCTGCCGGCCTCGACCGGCAGCAACCCGGCGAGGGTACGCAGCAGCGTCGACTTCCCGGCCCCGTTCGGCCCGACCAGGCCGACCACGTCGCCCGGGGCGACCACCAGGTCCAACCCGGCGAAGAGGGGGCGGTCGCCGTGCCCGGCGGCCAGGTCCTTGACGATCATCGTGGCGCTCATCAGGACGGCAGCCTATCCGGCTGCCCGCATACCAGACGATCCCAGCGGGCAGACTCCATGACGTGGTGACCACACTGGCGATCGACTGCGGCGGCGGCGGCATCAAGGCGTCGGTCCTCGACGAGGCCGGCACGATGCGCGCCCGACCGCTGCGGGTGCCGACCCCGTACCCGCTGCCTCCCGATCTGTTCGTGCGGACCCTGCTGGATCTCGGTGGGCGACTGCCCACGGCCGACCGGCTGACTGTCGGCGTCCCCGGGATGATCCGGCACGGCGTCGTGGTGGCCACCCCGCACTACGTCACCCGCAGCGGACCCCGGTCCCGGGTCGACCCGGAGTTGCTGGCCGAGTGGTCCGGTTGGGACGCGCGGGGCGCATTGGCCGACGCGTTCGGGGTGCCGGCGCTGGTGCTCAACGACGCCGAGGTGCACGGGGCCGGTGTGGTGGCCGGCACCGGTTGTGAACTGGTGTTGACGTTGGGAACGGGGTTGGGCAGCGCCCTCTTCGACGGTGGCGTCCTCGCGCCGCACCTGGAGCTGTCGCACGCGCCGGTGCGCTGGGGCACCACCTACGACACGTACGTGGGCGAGCCGGAGCGGCGGCGACTCGGGGACGCCTTCTGGTCCCGCCGCATCCGGCAGGTGGTGGACGGGCTGCGCCCGGTGTTCCGGTGGGACCGGCTCTACCTGGGCGGGGGCAACTCGCGGCTGATCCGACCGGAGCAACTGGCCCGGATGGGCGACGACGTGGTGGTGGTGCCGAACACCGCCGGCATCGTCGGCGGCGTACGGGCCTGGGAGCTGTCCGCCGGGCGTCGGGACGCCCGAACCTGACCCTATTTCGGCCCGGGGAACAGTCGCCAAACGCCGAGTGTTGTGCCAGCGTCGGAACAGGTGACGGCGCGACCCGAGGAGGTGGGCAGATGGATCTCCTGGCGAACTACCGACGGGCGACCATGTTCTTCGAGACCGGTGACCCGAGCGGTGCGGCCCGACTGCTGGAGCCGATCGTGGACGCCGAGCCCGGCAACGCGGCCGTCCGGCAGTTGCTGGCCCGTGCGTACTTCCAGTCGGCCCAGCTCAACCGGGCCGAGGAGCAGTTGCGGGAACTTGTCGACCGGGACCCGAGCGACCACTACGCGCACCACGTGCTGGGTCGGACGCTGGAGCGGCTGAACCGGCACACCGACGCGCTGCGGCACCTGCGGATCGCCGCGGCGATGTACGCGGCCAACGACGACTACCGGATCGCCCTCGATCGGGTGGAGACCCGCGTGGGCGGCACCCGCTGAGCGCGAAGCAGGCGGTGTACGAAGGGGCGGTCCCACGGGACCGCCCCTTCGTCGTCGCGCGGGGTGTGCCGAGGCGGCGTGCCTAGGATGGCGGACATGGGACCTGACCGGCCGGGGGCTGCGGCATGAAGCTCAAGCTGGACCTGCACGAGATCTTCAACAAGGGCCAGGACATCGACCGCGCGCTGCGCGGGATCATGGACGAGGCGGTCGCGAAGAAGGCCACCCTCGTCGAGATCATTCCGGGCAAGGGGTCGGGGCAGCTCAAGAAGCGGGTGCTGCGGTTCCTCGACCAGAAGGACGTCAAGCAGCTCTACCACCGGGTCGAGAAGGACTCGAAGAACTTCGGCCGCCTCTTCGTCCACTTCCGCTGGAAATAGTGACGAGACAGGCTGGACGACCACGACGCGTCTTCAGAGGTCCAGGACGCCGACTATCTGACCGCCACTCTGCTCGCCTGTCGGCCGGAAGCCCAGTTTCAGGTAGAACTCCTCGGGCCCTCCTGACCGGGACGCCCAGGTGACATATGCCCGGGTGCCGCCTCTGGCGCGGATCTCCGTGCATACGGCCTCTGCGGCGAACCGGCCGTAACCGTTTCCCTGTGCGTGGGTTGCGATGTTCAGCCGCCAGAGGCCCGAGCGCAGGTCATCGGGATTGTCGCCCCACGGTATGGCGAGGAAGGCCATGAGAAAGCCGACCAGCCGGTCGCCGTCAAAGATCAGCCTCGGCCAGGCGTGGTCGGGGAAGACGTACGCCTCGGCCAGCGACTTGACCACCGGCGCGACCAGATCCTCCTGATCGGGGCGCACCGACACTTCGAGAGCCGCCTCGTAGTTCTCCGGGGTGATCTTCTCCAGCCGCATGCCGCGGACCATAGCGGGCGGATGTGCGCCCGGCGACCGGGTTGTTCGCGGTCGGCCTGCAAGATCATGCCGTTCCCAGGCCGTCGAACGAGAGCCGACAACGACCACAAGTAGCAGCGTCATGGCCTCCGACCAACGCTTTTGTACGCTCCGGGGGTTGTCGAACCGTCAACGTAGCCACGGTCACGACTCGCAGGGCTGGGCCTCCCTCAGCGGGCCGAGCAACCAGCGATGGGCGGCGGCGTGACTGCGGAGGTGGACCACGGGAAGGTCCGGACGCCGGGCCGCCAGGGCCTCGATACGTGAAGCCGTCTGAGGATGCGTGTTCCACGCCCAGCGGACGATGTGCTCGGGGTCGGTGAGCAGGGTTCGAAGCGGCGGTTCCACGTTGCCGTTCCAGAGCTGTTGGCGTCGAAGGCGGCGTACGACGGTCCGCCGGATGACCTGGCGCATCACGGTGATCTTCGGCAGATCCAGCCACACCACCAGGTCGGCGAGGTCGGCGAGGTGGGTGCGTACCGCCCTGTACTGCCACTCGGTCACCCAGGAGGGGCCTGCGCTGAATCGGTGTACGTCGTCTTCGAAGGACGGCCGTCTGGTCCACGACGGTCCGTGGAACAGGCCGTCGATCTCTATGTGCGGCGCTTGCAACGCGGTGGCGATGCGGGAGGCGAGGGTCGTCTTTCCGGCGCCCGAGGTGCCGGCGACCAGCACGCGGCGAGGACGGCACGGCAGGGGATCGGCGGCGTCCAGGTGCGGCATGGCAATGAGGGTAGTTCGATCAGATCGGCTTAGTACCTACCGCGACTCTAGAGTGCCCGCATGCTCGTCTCCCAGTACGCGTACTTGGCGCTGTCCTCGGTTCGGATGTCAGCGGCCGAGATCACCGGCCGGTTGGGCATCGAGCCCGACGAGGTGCTCGTTCGTGGCAGTCGCCAGGCCGATCCGGTTCGGCCCACCGCTCATCGGTGGAAGATCGTGTGTCGCAAGCCCGGACTTACCGTGGACGAACAGATTGCGGAGATCGTGGATCGCCTGTTCGACCACGCCGAGCGGATCGGGGAACTTGCCGCCGAGCTGGACCGCGTCAATGACGTGCCCGGTGCGAGTGTCCTGCAAGTCGTCCGGGTGTTCGAGCACCCGGACGGCGAGGAGGAAGACCTGACCAGTCCCGTCGACGGCATGCAGAAACTCGCGGGGCAACACCAGTTGCTGGGCTGGCACCTGAATGCCCGGGTGCTGGAATTCCTCCGGCTCACGCGGGCGGAACTGGACGTTGGCGAGTACCTGTACGGATGACGAACCCGGGCCGGCGATCGGGCGGAGATGACGTCAGCGCCTGCGGATGTGGCTACCGAATGGCGTTCAGCGCGTCGCGGAAGTCGGCGGTGGCCTGCTCGTGGGGGTAGCGACGGTGAAGTTCGACGTCAACTTCGCCGGCGACGAGCAGCAGCGAGGGCAGGGACCGTCGAGTAGCGGCGAACGCCGTCACCCCCTCCTCGACGGCCCGGTCCAGCTCGCCAGCGCGCAGGGCTGTGGCGGCGAGAGTGAGTCTGGCTTCGGCCATCCGCATGGGTGACCGCTCGATTCCGTCCGATCCGGTGCCGAGACGCAGAACCTCGTTGGCGTAGTGCTCGGCGAGAGCGTCGTGTTCGGCGAGGCGGTAGGCGTCCATCGCGTAGAACAGCCATTTGCCAGGATCGACCTCGAAGTGGTTGTCGGGCCGGTCCGGCGTACCGAGGTCGTCGAGTAACCGCCGACCTCGATCGAGCGCCGTCCGCGCCCCTTGGAGGTTACCGAGGCGTGCCAGCGCCTTGGCTTCCTGCCCGATCAGTTGCACCCCCACCCGCTGCCGACCGGCGGCTTCCTGCCCAGCCCGGGCGGCGGTCAACGCTGCCTCGTGCCGGGACTGGGTGAGTGCGAACCACGCTGTCATCTCCCACGCCCAGCCGGTGATGCCAGCGTGGCCGGCTTCGTCACCGAGTTGGCGGGCGGCAGTGCGGGTGGCCTCGGCGCTGGCGCGCATGCCGAGGTCGTACTCCACACAGCCAATCAGCAGGGCGAGCCAGCCCGCGCACACCAGGAGTTCGCGGTGCTGCCGCAGCCCGGTGGGTCGCTGTAGCAGTCGGGCGACCTCGCGCAGCCAACCCTGACCTTCGGCGCGGAGTTCCCCGGCGTCACGCCACCCGTACTGGCAGCACAGCTCGGTCACGGTCGCCTGCAACGTCTCGATGGTGGCGGGGGCGGTGTCACTGGCGTGCATTCGGTGTAGCAGCTCGATGGTCTCCGACGGCCGGGTGTCGCGGGCGGCGGCGATATCCAGGGCGGCGCAGGCGATCAGCTCCCCACGAGCGGCCAGGACGTCGTCGATCCGGCGGGCCAGATCCTCACCCGGTCGTCGACGGCCGTTCTCAAGCCGTGAGAGGTGACCCTTGTCGGCGGGCAGCAGCTCGGCGAGAGCGGCCAGGCTGAGCCCGCGCGCTTCCCGCGCTGTCCGCATTCGGGCGCCGAATGTTGGCATGTCTTGCGCCTCCCGCCGGAGTTGCCAGGCTGCCGGTGCGCATTGGCAACGCGCAACCCGTCGACCGATGTGAGCGTACCGCCGCACGGTGTATCGGACGCGTACGCGCAGTGACGGTGGGAGGCGTGGTGGCAGCTTGGAAGCGGTTCAAGCGCTGGTGGAGTAGGCGGAGTCAGGTCCAACTGGACGTGACCGGAGCAGCGACCTGTTACCCACAGCGGTTCGGCGCGTACGGATTCACGGTGCGGGACGGCAACCGCGACGGTGGGCGGGCGGCTCGGTGACGGCTGGAGAACGGCAGACTGTACGGGCCAATCGGGCTGAACGGTCGGTGTCAGCGCTTGATCGCCGGATGGACGGGGAGCACCTGCCGCGCCGGCCGCAGTGGCACTGCCAGACATGTGCGGCAGACACGCCCTGGCCGTGCCATCCCGCGCGGGTGCGCCTGGCCGAGGCGTACGGGCGGGACCGCATTGGCCTTTCCATCTACGTCAGTGGGCTGCTCTTCGTCGTCGTCGTCGAGTTGCCCGAGGTGGCGCCGGCCGAGTTGTCGAGCGGTTCGTGGCCTGGGCGCGCTGACGGGCAGCATCCACCCAGGCGACGGGGGCACGTCCTACTCCGACTGGGCGCACTGTCACAGGCTGGCGGTGTGGCCGGGCACGGCCAGCGGTAGCACCGCGCTCAGAGTGCCCACCAGGGCCCGTCCCATCCGGACTACTCGCATCAGCCGCCGGGCTGACCGGTCGGGAGCGGGGGACCCGCGGTGACGAAGCGGACCGTCGGCTTCAGCTTGGCGCAGAGCTTGCGGGGAAAGGTCGGAGCCGCCTTGATGATCGCACCGCACCCGCCCGACGTGGTCCGGGCGGCGGTCGACCATCCGGCCGGCTCGTTACGCAGGAAGTAGCGCCGTACGGCGGTGTCCACCGCGCACCCGGGGCGCGGCTCGACGCCGCACGACGTCGGGTCGTCCGGCACCGTCATGATCAGCCAGTTGCCGTCACAGGCTTCGACGTGGCCCTGCGAGTGGCGGGACACATCCAATCCCCGTACGGCCGCACGCGTCCAGGTCGGGTCGCAGCGGTCCTCCGGCGGCTTGCAGCCAAGGGTCTCGTCACACCGGCTGTACGCGCCGCTCCTCAGCGCCCACGTCTTCTGGTTGAGCGTCAGCGGGCGGTCGCCGATCGGCTCCGCCGACGTCAGGGTCACTTCGGCGGGCTCGGAGGTCGGGCAGGCGTCAACGATGGCGGACCCGGCCGATTCCTCCACGATGTCGGCAAAGATGACGCCGTTCTCCTCGGTCTGGTTGTCGACCCGCAGGTTGCGGGAGCAACCATCACCACCAGCGAGCGCCTTGACCTGCACGGTCACCGCCCGGACACCCGGACCGGGCGTCACGCCGCTCACCTCGGCCTGGTAGGTGCCCGCCGCGGCGGACGCGCTCGGTACGGCGTCTTCGGGCCGTGTCTGCGGCGCCGCGCAGGCAGCCACTCCGGGCACGATGGCAGTCAGCAGGCAGAGAACGGTTGCGAGCCGGCGCATGAATGGCATCCTGCCCGACCGTGCCACGTTTCGTGGTCCCGGTCGGGTGACCGACGCGGGGTCGGCCCCGTGGGTCAGGCGTCGGTGCGGGAGGTGTGCGCGACCGGTCGTCGGGACCAGCACTGCGGGCGCTGCCGAACGGCCAGCTCCAGCGCGAGGTGGTCGGACTCGATCATTTCCCGGGCTATTCGACGCGCCATCTCGAGGCGGTCGACGTACGCGTCAAGATCGGTCGGGCCGGCGCCAGCCATAATCGAACTCCTCGTCCCATTCGAACTAGTCGCATCATCCACCGTGCCGGCGAGCCGCCACCATTCTCCGATCGGTGGAATCGATCCGCCGTACGGCTCTGGGTGTCGTACCCCCGGCTGGGCCGATGGTAGCGGCGCGTCCACCACCTCGCCCGGGAACTGCCAAAGGTGTCCACTGGATACGTCGCGATCAATGGTGACGTGCGGATTTGCCGGTGCTCGCTACATTGCACGGTGCGCGGGATCGGGGGGCGCGACCTGTCCGGTGAGGGATCTTCGATACGAGAGGACCGCCGTGCGACAAACGAGCAGAACCGATCCGTTGTTCGTGGCCGTCGAGTCCGAAAAGATCACCCGCGCGGACGTCGCCGGTCTGGTCGCCGGGCGGATTGCCGCCATCCGGGTGCCGGGGCTCCTGCCGGCCGCCTGCTGCCACGCCATCACCGCCGCGCTCGCCAACGCGGAGATGGACCGCTACGACGAGAGTCGTGTGTTTCCCGTCGTCGCCAAGTTCGGCCCGGCCATCAACGACCACCGCGACGGTGGGGACCTGCGCGAGGACTACTGGGAGGCGGCCCACGCCGCGGAGAAGGGCTGGTCCACGTTGGGCCTGCCGGACTCACCCCGCGAGCTGTGCCTGGCCGCGTTCCGGGCCGCCTGGCCGGACGTGTCGCCGGGGCGGCGGCAGGACCGGCAGATGCATGTCGGCATCGTTCGTGAGATCAACGCCGGCCTTCAGGTGCACTTTGACGACGCGGTCCGGGAGTACGCCGGCCGGCTGCTCGACAGCGAGGTGGTGGCCCAGTTGGCGTTCAACATCTACGTCCAGGTGCCGCCCGGGGGCGGGGAGACGGTGCTGTGGCGTCGCCGGTGGCAGCCGGACGACGAGGACCTGCGGATCCCCGGCGGGTACGGCTACCGGGAGTCGGTGGCCGACGGTACGCAGTCGTTGACGTTGCGGCCGACGTTGGGAGAGGGATTCCTCTTCGACCCGCGCCACTATCACACGGTGCGTCCGGCGACGGATGGCCGGCGAATCTCCATAGGATGTTTCGTCGGGCTCACCGACGACGGTCGACTGACTCTCTGGTCGTAGTGAAGGGCGTTTCCCCATGGTGGACAGAAGCGACGTCGAGGCGGCTGCGGCGCGAGTCGAGGGGCGGGTCCGGGAGACGCCGGTCATCACGGTCGACGGCGCCGACCTGGGCATCCCCGGTTTGCTCAGCCTCAAGCTGGAGCTGCACCAGCACACCGGTTCGTTCAAGCCGCGGGGAGCGTTCAACCGGATGCTCCAGGGGCCGCTGCCGTCGGCCGGGGTGATCGCCGCCTCGGGGGGCAACCACGGCCTCGCCGTCGCGTACGCGGCCCGTTCGCTGGGCGTACCGGCGGAGGTCTTCGTGCCGGTCACCGCCTCGCCGGTCAAGGTGCAGCGGCTGGCCGGCCTGGGCGCGCAGGTACGGCAGGTGGGCCAGCACTACGCCGAGGCGTTGGCGGCCAGCACCGAGCGGGCCGCCGAGACCGGAGCGCTCGTGGTGCACGCCTACGACCAGCCGGAGGTGGTGGCCGGGCAGGGCACCGTGGGCCGGGAGTTGGAACGCCAGCTCGGCGGGGTCGACACCGTGCTGGTCGCGGTCGGTGGCGGTGGGCTGGTGTCGGGCATCGCCACCTGGTTCGACGGGTCGGTACGTGTCGTCGCCGTCGAGCCGGAGCAGATCCCCACCCTGAATGCCGCCCTGAAGGCGGGCCGGCCCGTCGACATCGAGGTGGGCGGTATCGCCACGGACTCGCTGGGCGCCCGCCGGATCGGCGAGATCGCCTTCGACACGGCCCGTCGTACCGGTGTGGTCTCGGTCCTGGTACGCGACGACGACCTGGCCCACGCGCGTCGCCTGCTCTGGTCGGAGCTGCGGGTCGCCGCCGAGTTGGGTGGCGCCGCCGCGTTGGCCGCGCTGGTCGGTGGGGCGTACGTGCCCGGGGCGGGAGAGCGGGTCGCGGTGATCGTCTGCGGTGGCAACACCGACCCGAGCGACCTGGGCCCCTCGGCGCCCCACTGAGCGGTCACCCGCCGTTGCGTAGGCGGCGCAGCGCGTGTTCCACCTGGAGGGTGTCCAGGTGGAAGTCCCCGAGCAGCCGCCGCCGGTCGGCCAGCAGGCGCTCGTACACGTCGATCGCCTCGTCGACCCTCCCGTCCAGCAGGAGCACCACGGCGAGGGTGGCCCGGATGGCGAGCACCTCGCTGCGGTCGGCGTGCCGGGGATCCACGGTGGCCAGGGTGGCCCGCAGCTCCGCCTCCGCCTCGGCGAGGCGGCCCTGCTCCTGCATGCACCGGGCCAGCGTGTGCCGGGCCTGCCACGTCTCCGGCTGGTTCGACGGCCACAGCCGGTACCGGACCTCCAGGACCGCGTGCAGCATCTCCTCCGCCTCGGGGGCGCGGTGCTGGGCGAGGACGGCCAGCGCGAGGCTGTGCCGCACGACCATGGTCTCCCAGTGCTCGGGTCCGCGTACCTGTTGCTCCGCGGTGACGATCTGTCGTAGTTCCGACTCGGCCTCCGGCCACTGACGCTGCGCCATGATCGCCTTGGCGAGCTTGTGCCGGCTGGCGAGGGTGTCGGGGTTGCCGCTGCCCAGCACCCGGGTGCGGTCGGCGATCACGTCGCGCAGCACCCGGTCGGCCATCTCCGGCTGGTTGCGCTCCAGCCAGGTGCGGCCCAGCTCGTGGCGCAGCGCCAGCACCTCGGGCCGGTCCAGGTCGTGGTCGTACGCGGCGCAGCCGCGCACGATCGGGTCGAGGATGTCGAAGGCCGATCCGGGCAGGCCGACGGCGATGAGGTAGCGAGCGGTCAGCCGGGTCAGTTCCAGCGCCCGGCGTACCGTCTCGGGGTCGTGCTTGTGTTTCTGTGGCACCAGGTATTCGCGCACGGCCTCGACCAGGTGCGGCACCAGCACGTCCCAGTTGGACCAGACGGCCGGGTCGTCCGGATTCTGGCCCTCGGTGGCGGCGAGCAGCAGCTTCATGACCACGGCGTGGTACTCGGCGATCTGTTCGCGGACCTCGTCGCGGTCGCGGAACATCGCGTGCACCAGCGGGTGCAGCGACAGCACGTGCGCGAAGGCCGGGTCGGTGACGTCCTCCTGGACGTCGAAGTCGACCAGGGCGAGGTCGCCGATGCCCTCCAGCACCTTCACCCGTTGCCGGGCGGTCAGCCCTTCGAACAGGGGTGACCCGGCCAGGATGGCCGGCTTGAGGACCACCTCGTAGGGCACCGGGGAGATGCTCAGGCAGGCCAGCACGTTGAGCAGCGGCCGGCTCTGCGCGAGCCCGCGGCGGGCCAGCAGGTCCAGGGAGATGTCGTCGACCTCGCGGACGATCTCCAGGCCGAGTGATTCGTCGAGGTCGACGTCGGGGGCGTCGAGCGGCGCGCGGAAACGGCGTTCCACCGCGCTGCGGTAGTCGGCGAAGGTGGTGATGGTGGAGGAGCCGCGCCAGACCGGGCTGGCGTTGACCGAGCGTAGGAAGTTGCCGGCGGCCCGCAGGGCCAGTGGCAGGCCGCCCAGTTCACGGGCGAGTTCACGGGCGTCGTCGAGGCCGCCGGCCTGCGCGCCGGCGCGGTCGATGAGCACCTGCGCCCCGGCATCGGCGTCGAGTGGACGCACCTGGTGCAGGGTCGACCAGGTGCCCCAGGTGGCACGGTTGCCGTCCCGGGTGGTCACCAGAACCATGCCGTCCTCGGCTTCCGGCCTGCGTAGCCAACCGGTGCCGTCGGCGAGCACGCCGTCGGTGGGGCCGAGCGTGGCGGGCTCGTCCGCGCTGTCGAAGATCAGCAACCACGGCTGGCGGGCCTGGTTGAGGTAGCGCCAGACCAGGTCGGTGGCGCTGATCATGCCGGACCAGGCCTGGTCGACCTGGCTCTCCGACGCGCCGAGCTGGCTGACCACCTCGCGCATCCCGGAGTTCAGCCGGCCGGCCTGCACCCACCAGACGGTACGACCGTCCGCTCGGGCCCGACGCGCTATCTCCAGGGCCACGTGACTCTTGCCGGAGCCGCCCATGCCGCACAGGATGTGCACCGCCGGCTCTTCCCCGTCGGTGTCAGCCGGATACATGATCTCGTCGATCAGGTCGTCGCGGCCGTGCAGTGGGCTGTCCAGGCGCCCGAGTGGCGGGTCGACGGAGACGCGGCTCGGTCGGTCGTAGGCCGGCCGGCGCACGCCCGCATCCTCGGGTGGAACGTCCGCATTCAATGCGGTCCCCCTTCGGTGGCGAAATTGCGGCGCGGCGGGTGGCAGAAGAGATCATGTCCACTGGATGGACATTCGGAGGGGTCGTCACCCGCCCTACGTCAACCGCAAGGGTATCCACCGCCGTACTGGGTTGCACACTCTCCGTTTAGGTCACCCGACCGACCGGAATCGACACCGCCATTTACAATTCGTCGACCATTCGGACCGATCCGCCGTCCTCGACGTTCGCGCGGTGCATCCACGATGGACGCATGAACTGGTTGCCGTACGACGATGTGGCCGACTGGGGTTCGGTGCCGGACTGGTTCGGCGCGCTCGGCTCGATCGCGAGTGTGCTCTTCGTGTACCTCGGTCTGCGCCGGGAGATCCGCGCCCGTCGCGTCGACGAGATGCGGGTCCGGGCCACCCAGGCCCGGCTGGTCTCCGCGGTCACCGAGATCCGGGGCAACGCGGTGCTGCGGGTGACCGTGACCAACGAGAGTGACGCGCCGGTGCTCGATGTGACGGTACTGCCGCGACTGGTGCCGTCCGAGGATCCGGACGACCCGCCCGTCGACCTCGCCGGAGTGAAACAGGTCGGACGCATTCACGGCCGGAAAAGCGCGGAACTGTTCGTCACGGTCGCCGCCGCGCGTCGGCTGCACGCGGCGACCGACAGCGTTCTGGTGGAGTTGACCTTCACCGATCACGACGGAAACCGGTGGCGACGTATCGGCTCCGGTCAACCCGAACCAGTGAACTGACGGAAACCCGATTCACAAAGCGGTGGTCCGGCGGCAAACATGCGCTGCCGGACCACCGCTTTGTCTTTCTCAGACCGGATATGTGCGGGCGACGGCCAGCATCTCGGAGCTGTGCGACCCCACGACACCGACGGCCGGCGGCCGGGGCCGGAAGCCGGGCAGCGCGTCCAGCCCGTCGCTGGCGTCCATGGCCCGCAGCGCCACCTGCGCGGCGATCGGTCGCAGCGTCAGCGTGACCTCGACGCCCTCCGGCGGCGGGGCGTGGAAGACCAGACCGAACCCCCACCTGCCCGCGCGCGGCTCCACCGGCGCCACGCGCCCGGCGACCTCGGCGCGCAGCACGGTGGCGGTCGTCGTGTCGACGTGCAGGGTGGCGAGGCGGACCGCTCGCTGCGGAGTGAGGCGCAGCCGCAGCGTGCGTTCGCCACCGGCACTGGTGTCGGCCAGCACGTCGAGCTTCGGCGCCGGCAGGCTGGCCGCCTGGGCCGGGCCGACCCGCAGCTCACCGTCACCGAGGCCGGGGAAGTCGTCGGCCACGCTGGACACCCCGTCGACGTAGCCGTCCGTCCACGGCTGCGGGTCGGTCTCGTGGCTCAGCCAGCGGGCCTGCCCGGTGCCGGCGTCCATGGCGTACATCAGATGGGTGGGCGCGGGGTGGGCGGCGTCGAAGCGGTCCACGACCAGCCCGACCCCGGCGAGCACCACCGCCGCCACGGCGGCGGCACCGGCCGGCAGCGCGGCGCGTCGCCGGGCCCGCAGCGCCAGCAGGCCGCGCTGCCCGCCGGCCTGCGGATGCAGCAGGTCGACCACCGGTAGCGCGGTCAGGCCGAGCAGCACCGCGACAAGCGCGGCCACCCCGCCCATCGCCATCCCCAGCGCGGGGAAGAGCAGTACCACCGTCGGCAGGAGGATCACGACGCCGACCGCGGCGGCGGCGGTCACCGCCACCACCGGCCCCGGCCCGGTCTGCCGGGTACGCAGCGCGACCAGGCCGCCGAGGGCGCCGGCCAGGGCCGGCAGGGTGGTCAGGTACGCCCCGCCGGGTACCGCCACGGCGAGCAGCACCCCGAGCAGGGCCAGCCAGGCCAGACCGCCCACGGCCAGCGCGGCCGGGCCGATCCGGCGGCGGGTCAGCGCGTACCAGGTGAACAGGATCGCGGTGGCGAGCGCCAACACGGCCATCCGGTACCAGATCGGGCGGTACGGGTCGAGCAGTTCCGCGTACCCCGGCCGGATCGTGGTGATCGCCAACCAGAGCAGTTGGGCGGCGACCGGCGCGGCCACGATCGGCACGAGGGCGAGGCCGAAACCGGCGACCAGCCGGCCCGTGCTGGCCCGTCCGCTGCGGCGGGTCAGCCAACCCAGTGCCGCGACCGCGAGCACCGCGAGCAGGGCCAGCGGCAGGACGAGCCAGCCCGGGTAGCGGGCCAACCCGCCCGGCAGCGGGAAGTAGGTGGCGTCGTGCCCGGAGCGCAGGTCGGTCAGGTCGACCGCGCCGAACTCCCGGGCCAGGCCCAGCGCGTTGTCCCCGTGTTGCTGGAGGCTGCCCCGGTCCATGGCGGCCGGCGTGTCCAGCGGCGTGTGGTAGATCGCGCCCCCGTCGATGTAGGCCGAGTTCAACCCGACGAACTTCTCATCGAGGAAGGCGGTGAAGTCGGTGTCGTTGGGCAGCGCCCGATAGATCTCCACCGCGAACGAGGTGCCCACCGGGTGGGGTGCGGCCCGACCGAAGACGTCGACCAGCTTCGCGTTGTTCTTCGAGGTCTCGAACATGATCACCGGGCCGGTGGAACCGCGCGCCTCCAGGTTGAGCACCACACCGCCGTCGGCGGCGAGCGGGTTGCTCGCGGCGAACGCCGCCGCGCCGCAGAGGCACGCCTCCTCGGCGTCCGTCAGCACGAAGACGACGTCGTTGCGGGGCCGTGGTCCGGTGGACAGCGCGCGGGCCACCTCGAGGATGGCCGAGGTGCCGGCCGCGTCGTCGTTGCCGCCCGGTCCGGTCTGCACCGAGTCGTAGTGGGCGACCAGGAACACCCGGCCCGTCGGATCGGTCCCGGGTAGCCGGGCCACCACGTTGCGGACCCGGGCGAAGGTCGCGCCGCCGGCCGCCCCACTGAGCTGGCCGGCCTCCGGCGCGACGGTGTCCTGCACCTGCGTCTCCAGGCCCAGGCCGCGCAGCTTCTGCTCGATGTGCGCGCGAACCTGCTCGTTGGCGGGGCTCCCGGCGACGTGCGACCGGGCCGCGATCACCTGGACGTCCGCGTACGCCCGGGCGGCGCTGAACTCGCCCGTCGGCGCGTCCGCCGGCCGTGGCGCCGGGGTCCGCAGGTCGAGCAGGCTGCCGGCGCCGACGGCCGCCAGCGCGACCAGCGCCGCCGCGGCGGCCGCAAGGCGCCGTCGCGGTCGGGTCAGCGCACGGTCGGCAGGGGGTACGCGCGGAGGTGGCTTGAGCGGTACGTCCGCGGTGACGGGGGTGGGGGGTGCGCCCATCCGAACTCCTCGAAGGTAGTGGGGGCCGACCGGCAGTGATCCTGCCCATCCCCGCCCCGTGCCGCGGCCATCGTGTTGTGTGCGACCGTTGTCTAATACAGGATCAGCAGGGCACTCGGAAGGAGCCCGACATCACCAGCGAACTCCCGCGTCTCGCGGCGGTGACCCGGCCGCACCGGGGAGGCGGCCTGGCCGGCTCCCCTGTCGTGCCGTACCCGCACGGCGGGCTGGCGCGGCACGGCAACCTGCCGCCCGGTGAGCGGCTGCGGGTGCTGCTGGTGGAGGACGACGAGGGCGACGCCTTCCTGGTCGGTGAGCTGCTCGCCGAGACCAACTCGATGATCGACCTGCTGGTCGCCGCCAGCCTCCGGGAGGCACGGCAGCGGATCGGCGACGTGGACTGCGTCCTGCTCGACCTGGGCCTGCCGGACGCCCAAGGGCTGGACGGGCTGCGTCAGGTGCTGGAGATGTCCAGCGGCGCCGCGGTCTGTGTCCTGACCGGTCGCTCGGACGAGCACCTGGGCGTCGTGGCGGTCGCCGAGGGCGCACAGGACTACCTGGTCAAGGGCCAGGTCGACGGGGTGCTGCTGACCCGGGCGCTGCGCTACGCGGTCGAGCGTAAGCGCGCCGACGAGAACGCCCGCCGGCTGCGCGAGGTCGAGCTGCGCCAGGCCGAGTCGGCCCGCCTCGAACGCGGCCTGCTGCCGCAGCCGCTGATGACGACCGACCAGGTGGCGGTACACACCTTCTACCGTCCGGGTCGGCACGCCGCCCTGATCGGCGGGGACTTCTTCGACGTGGTGCAGACCCGTCCGGACCGGCTCGACCTGATCGTCGGGGACGTCTGCGGGCACGGGGTGGACGAGGCCGCGCTCGGTGTGGAACTGCGGGTGGCCTGGCGGGCCCTCGTGCTCGCCGGGGTGCCGGACGACGAGGTGCTGCCCGCCCTGGAGCAGGTGCTGATGAGTGAGCGCCGCCTTCAGGAGATCTTCGCGACGGTGGCCACCACCCGACTCGACCTGGATGCCAACCGGGCCACCGTCCGACTCGCCGGGCACCCGCCGCCGCTGCTGCTCTCCGGCGGCCGGGTCGTCCCGGTGCCCGCCCCCGGCGGCCTGCTGCTGGGCGTGCGCCCCCGCCGGCCGATCGCCTTCGACCTGGAGTTCGACACCGATGACTGGTCCCTGCTGATGTACACCGACGGCCTGATCGAGGGACGGGTGGGCACGGGCAACGAACGGCTCGACGTGCCGGGCCTGAGTGGGCTGCTCGACGAGCCCGCCAACCGGGAGGTGTCGCTCCCCGAGCTGCCCGCCTGGCTGGTGGGCCGGGCCGAGCAGATCAACGGTGGTCCGCTCGCCGACGACGTGGCGATGCTGCTGGTCAGCCGCGGTGGTGGCCGGTGACCTCAATGGTCGGCGGCTGGAGTCTGCGCCGCCGGGTCATCACGCTGCTCACCGTCGTGGGTGTGCTGCTGATCGGCCTGGCTGTCGCGGAGGCGGCCATGGCCGCCCGCAACCGCACCCAGATCGACGCGATCCTGAACCAGACCGGGCCGCTGCGGGTGCAGTCGCAGGAACTGCTCAACGCGGTGCTCGACCAGGAGACGGCGGTGCGCGGGTACGCGGTCAGCGGCGACCCGGCCGACCTGGCTCCGTACGACGCGGGCCTTGAGCAGGAGAAGGCCACCGTCGCCGCGATGCGGGCCCTGCTGCACGACTACCCGCAGATCGGTCAGGAGCTGCGGACCGTCGAGGAGCGTTCGGCACAGTGGCGGGAGACCGTCGCCCAGCCGGTGATCACGACGACGGAGCGCGAGGGCACCCGGGCCGGCCAGGCGCTCGTCACCGAGCAGGCCCGGCAGCGGTTCGACCAGGTCCGGTCGGCCGTCGACGACCTGCAGAAGGAGATCCTGGACGCCCGGGAGCAGTCCGCCGCGGACGTCCGCAACAGCAGCAACGTGCTCGTTGTCCTGCTGATCATCGCGGCCCTGGTGGTCGTCGTGGCCGGCGCGGTCCTGCTGCTCTCGCTGGACCGGATGGTGGTCCGGCCACTGACCGGCCTCGCCGACCAGGTCCGCGAGGTCGCCGCGGGCGATTACCAGCACCGCGTCGCCACCGTCGGCCCACCGGAGTTCATCCAGCTCGGCGACGACGTGGACGCGATGCGTCAGAAGATCGCCTCCGACCTGGCCGAGGTGCGGGAGGCCCGCGAACGCATCGAGTGGGTCAACAGCCAGCTCCAGAAGCAGGCCGAGGAGCTGACCCGGTCCAACCGTGATCTGGAGCAGTTCGCGTACGTGGCGTCCCACGACCTGCAGGAGCCGCTGCGCAAGGTGGCGAGCTTCTGCCAGTTGCTCCAGCGCCGCTACGCCGGGCAGCTCGACGAGCGGGCCGACCAGTACATCGCCTTCGCGGTGGACGGCGCGCAGCGGATGCAGCGCCTGATCAACGACCTGCTCGCGTTCTCCCGGATCGGCCGGCTCACCACCGGCTTCGTGGACGTCGACCTGAACAAGGTGATGGGCGACGTGGCCGGTCAGACCGAGGCCGCCCTGCAGTACGCGGACGCGGAGCTGACCTGGACCGGGTTGCCGGTGATCCGTGGCGAGGAGCCCCTGCTCACGAACCTGCTGGCCAACCTGGTCAGCAACTCGATCAAGTTCCGTCGTCCGGACGTGCCACCGAAGGTGAACATCTCGGCTCGGCTGGTCGGTGCCGAGTGGGAGATCAGCTGCCAGGACAACGGCATCGGTATCGAGCCGGAGTTCGCCGACAAGATCTTCGTGATCTTCCAGCGGCTGCACTCGAAGGACGCGTACCCGGGCACCGGCATCGGGTTGGCGATCGTCAAGAAGATCGTGGAATATCACGGCGGGCGGGTGTGGGTGGACACCGACGTGCCGGAGGGCACCGCCATCCGGTTCACGCTCCCGGCGCGTCCGGAGGACGTGGAGGCGGCTGCCGCCAGCGAACCGGTCGAGGAGCCGCAGGAGGGCTCGGCGGGCGACGTGACGCCCGCGGACGATGCTTCTCCCGCGCTGTCGGAGCACTCCGCCGGGGCGGACCAGCCGGACCGGGCCGACGGGCCGCCGGAAGGCGGTAGAACGGGTGACATGAGGGAGACGGTGGGATGACCGCGCCGGCGGACGGCAAGAGCCCGATCGAGGTCCTGCTCGTCGAGGACGACCCGGGTGACGTGTTGATGACCCAGGAGGCGTTCGAGGAGCACAAGCTGCGCAACCGCCTGACCGTCGTCTCCGACGGCGCCGAGGCGCTGGCCTACCTGCGGCGCGAGGGTCAGTACGCGGACGCCGTGGCGCCCGACCTGATCCTGCTCGACCTCAACCTGCCGCGCCGGGACGGGCGGGAGGTGCTGGAAGAGATCAAGAAGGACGAGGAACTGCGCCGGATCCCGGTCGTCGTCCTCACCACTTCCCAGGCCGACGAGGACATCCTGCGCAGCTACCAGCTGCACGCCAACGCCTACGTGACCAAGCCGGTCGACTTCGAGCGCTTCATCTCGGTGGTCCGGCAGATCGACGAGTTCTTCGTCAGCGTGGTCAAGTTGCCGCCCCGTGGCTGACACCCTGCTCGACGACGTCGGCGACCTCCTTTCGGAGGCCGCCGACCAGGTCGTGCTGCCGCTGTTCCGCAAGCTCGACGACGACGACGTGTCGGAGAAGGCGCCCGGCGAGGTGGTCACCGTCGCCGACCGTCGCGCCGAGGAGCTGATCTCCGCCGGGCTGCGTCGGATCCGGCCGGGCTCGGTGGTCGTGGGCGAGGAGGGCGTCGCCGACGACCCGGAGCTGCTGGGCCACCTGCGCGACACCGGGGACGTGTGGCTGGTCGACCCGGTCGACGGCACCGCCAACTTCGCCGCCGGCCGCCGACCGTTCGCCCTGATGGTCGCCCTGTTGACCGACGGGCGGCCGAAGGCGGGCTGGATCCTCGACCCGATGGAGGGGACGCTTGCCGCCGGCCGCGCCGACGAGGGCACCCTGCTCAACGGCCAGCCGGTTGGCACCGCCGACAACGTGCCGTCCCTGGGCGACATTCGAGGCGTGGCGATGACGCATTTCCTGCCGCCGGAGGCCCGCGACCGAGTCCGTGCCGGTGGTCGCCGGCTCGGCGAGCTGCTGCCCGGCCAGCACTGCGCCGGCCGGGAGTACCTGGACATCCTCACCGGCGAGCAGCAGTTCGCCCTCTTCTGGCGCACCCTGCCGTGGGACCATGCCCCGGGCAGCCTGCTGGTCCGCGCGGCGGGCGGCGTGTCCCGCCGGTTCGACGGCGTGGACTACCACCCGTCCGACGAGGGTCGCGGGCTGCTCGTCGCGGCCAACGAACAGGTCTGGGCCCAAGTCCACGAGGCGCTGCTCAGCTCCTGAATCGGAACCCTCGGGTGCGGGGCGCGACGACGCCGGCACGCTCCGTCGACACCGGGGTCGGTGGGCGGTCGCGGGACTGGTCACCGGCGCGCGTTCCGGTATCGTGACCGGCGATCTCCGCCAGCAGGCCGCCGCCCGGCGCCGGCGGGGACGCCGCCGCGCAGAGTTTCACCGGGGGCCGGCGGTCGACGGAAGGACGCTTTCGTGCCCACGACCAGGCTCAGTCAGCCGCGCGTTCGCCGCGTACTGCTTCCTCTGCTCGCCGCCCTGGCGCTGGTGCTCGCTCCGGGTGTGCCCGCGTCGGCGGAGCCGGACGAGGGCGGCACCAAGAAGTTGCGGGACGCGCTGGAACTGACCGCCAAGGGCCACATCGAGGCCAAGGCCAAGCTGGACAACTCCAAGCGGCGGCAGACGGCGTTGAACGGTGAGCTGAAGGCCGTCGAGGTTCGCCTGGTCGGGTTGACCGCCCAGGTCGGCGAGGTGGCCGCGCAGTCGTACCGGGCGGGTCGGCTCACCCCGACAGCGATGCTGCTCAACACGGCGACTCCGCAGGCGTTCCTGCAACGGGCGGCCGACCTGGACCTGATGGCCCAGCGGGACAGCAAGCGGTTGCGTGATCTCTCCGAGGCCCGGCAGCAGGTCCAGCAGGCCAAGATCGCCATCGACACCGAGGTCCGTGAGCAGCAGAAGCAGCTCGCCGTCATGGCCAAGAAGAAAAAGGAGGCCGAGGCGGCGCTGGCCGAGGTCAGCTCGGGCGGCAGCAGTGGTTTCAGCGGCGGCAACTCGTCCTCGGCGAAGCCGGCGCCACGGAACTCCGACGGCTCGTGGCCGTCGGAGTCCTGCTCCGTGAAGGACCCGACGACCTCGGGGTGCATCACCCCGCGCACCCTGCACGCCCTCAAGGAGACCCAGGCGGCCGGCTACAAGCGGCACGTCTCCTGCAAGCGCAGCGGTGGCGGCGGCGAGCATCCGAAGGGTCGGGCCTGCGACTTCTCGGCCGCCACGAACGGCTTCGAGGACAAGAACGCGACCGGCGGCGACAAGGCGTACGGGGACAGCCTGGCCGCCTGGCACGTCCGCAACGCCGAGCGTCTGGGTGTGCTCTACGTGATCTGGTACCGGCAGATCTGGCATCCCGGCACCGGATGGCGTGCCTACAGTGGCAGCGGCAGTCCCGCCGCGTCGCACACGAACCATGTTCATCTCTCGCTGTACTGACCCGGAGCGGCAGCTTCGCTGCGTACCATCGCGACGATGAGTTCCCCAGTGTCCGACGTAGCGGCTCCCGACGCTCCGCCCGTGCCGGTCACCGGCGGGGCGCTGCCCAACGGCCTGGCCGCCTTCCTGGTCTTCTTCGCCAGCGGCGCCGTGCTGGTGCTGGAGACGGTCGCGCTGCGCCTGGTCGGCCCGTACGTCGGAGTGACCCTCCAGGTGACCAGTTCGGTCATCGGCATCGCGCTCGCCGCGATCGCGTACGGCGCGTGGTCCGGCGGCTGGCTGGCCGACCGGCGCGACCCGCGCGGCCTGCTGGCGCCCGCCCTGGTGCTGGCCGGGATCGCCACCGCGATCACCCTTCCCGTGGTGCGCTACGCCGGCGAGGTGCTCCGTGGTGGGGCGGCCAGCGCCATCCTGCTGCTCGTGGCGCTCGCCGTGTTCGTGCCGGCGGCGCTGCTGGCGGCGGTCACCCCGCTGGTGGTGAAGCTCCAGCTCGCCGACCTGCGCCGGACCGGCCAGGTGGTCGGCCGACTGTCCGGCATCGGCACCCTGGGCGGCATCACCGCCACCCTGCTCACCGGCTTCGTGCTGGTCGCCGCGCTGCCCAGCACGGTCATCCTGCTGGCGTTGGCGATCTCCCTCGGCCTGGTCGGTATCGGTCTCGGCTGGTATCTGCGCCGTCAGACGCGTACCGACCTGCCGGTTCGGGCCCGAGCTCGGGCCGCGCTGGCCGTCCTCGGTCTGCTCGGGGCGGGACTGAGCACCATCGCGCCGAACCCGTGCGACATCGAGACGGCGTACCACTGCGCCCGTGTCACCACCGACCCGAACCGGCCCAGCGGCCGGGCGCTGCTGCTCAACTCGGCCCAGCACTCGTACGTCGACCTGGCCGACCCGAAGCACCTGGAGTACGCGTACACGAAGTGGATCGGCGCGGTCGCCGACGTGACCGCGCCGGCCGGGCAGCGGTTGGACGCCCTGCACCTGGGCGGCGGCGGCTTCACCGTGCCGACGTACCTGACCGCCACCCGGCCGGGCACCGACAACGTGGTGTTCGAGATCGACGGTGGACTGGTGGAGCTGGGCGAGCGGGAACTCGGCGTACACCCGGGCCAAGGTCTGCGGGCGGTCGTGGGCGACGCCCGGATGCTGGTCGCCGACGAGCCGGCGGACAGCCGCGACCTGGTCGTCGGCGACGCGTTCGGCCACCTGGTGGTGCCCTGGCACCTGGCGACCCGGGAGATGGCCGCCGAGATCCGGCGGGTGACCCGCCCCGGCGGGGTGTACGTGCAGAACGTCATCGACTATCCGCCGCTGCGGTTCGTCCGCGCCGAACTGGCGACGGTCGCCGCCGAGTTCACGAACGTCGCACTGATCGCCCCGCCCGAGGCGCTCGCCGAACAGCGGGGCAGCAACTTCCTCATCGTCGCCTCCGACGCGCCGCTGCCGCTGGCCGCCGTCCGCGCCCGCCTCGACGTGGTCGACGCGAGCGTCAGTCTGCTCTCCGGCGCGGACCTCACGGATTTCGTCGGTACGGCGATGGTGCTGACCGACGACTACGCGCCGGTGGACCAACTGCTGGCGACCGCCTGATCGGGTGATATTCCTGACCGATTCCGATCCTTCAGGTGTAGACCGGCCCGTGCTGGGCAACAACGGCCACCATGGGCGGTGGGGACCGTAACGGCGCGCAACTCCTCGACGAGCGGTATCGGCTCGTCGAGCAGCTCGGCGCGGGTGGCATGTCGGTGGTCTGGCGCGGTTACGACGAGGTGCTGGGCCGCCAGGTCGCGGTGAAGGTGTTGGCGTCACGGCTGGCCACCGACCGGGCCTTCCGGCACCGTATCCGCGTCGAGGCGCAGGCCGCCGCGCGGCTCTGCCATCCCAACATCACCAACGTGTACGACTACGGCGAGTCCCACCAGGTTGGCCTGACCGTGCCGTACGTCGTGATGGAACTGGTCGACGGCGGTTCGCTGGCGGCCCGGCTCGGCCGCGAACTGCGGCTGCCGTGGCGTGAGGCGGTGACGATCGGCGCGGAGGTCAGCTCGGCGCTGTCCACCGCGCACAGCCGTGGGGTCGTGCACCGCGACGTCACCCCGGGCAACGTCATGCTCACCCCAACCGGGGTGAAGGTGGTCGACTTCGGGATCTCGGCGCTGGTGGGGGAGAGCGAGAAGGGGCCGGACGGCGCGTTGCTGGGCACGCCCGCGTACCTCGCGCCGGAGCGGCTGGACAACGGCCAGGTGTCCCCGGCCACCGACGTGTACGCCGTGGGGCTGCTGCTCTACCGGATGCTCACCGGTCGGTTGCCGTGGGAGGCGACCACGACCACCCAGATGCTGCGGGCACACATGTACAGCGACCCGGAGCCGATGCCCGCGGTGCCCGGGCTGCCCGACGAGGTGACCGACCTGGTCCGGCGCTGCCTCGCCAAGCGTCCCGCCGACCGGCCGGACACCGCCGAGCTGGCCCGGACCCTCGCCGAGGCGGCCGGGATGCTGGCGGCGGTACCGGTCTCACCGGCGGGCGGTCCGCTGGACCCCGCCGCGCTGGCCAACGCGGGCACCACGATCCTGCCCTGGTCGGCGGAGACGGACGCCCTTCCACTGTCGCGGACCCGGCGAGGCCGCGTCCGTCAGGCGAACCGGCGTCGGCGGGTGGAGGCCGGGGTGGCCGCCGTCGGGTTGATCGCGGTCACCGGGGCGATGTGGGGGCTCACCTCCCGTAGCCCGGCCAGCGGTCAGGACCGGCCCACCACGGAGGCGCGGATGGGTCTGCCGGAGAAGGCGCCCTGCGAGGTCGCGTACGCGCTGCGCACCGACTCCGGCAAGGACTTCACCGCCGAGCTGACCCTGACCAACACCGGCGACCGGGCGCTGAGCGACTGGACGATGAGTTTCACGTTTCCCGGCCAGCAAAAGGTGACCAAGGCCGAGCCCGCCCCGGCGCAGCAGCAGGGCGGCGCGGTGCAGATCCGTCCCGTGGCCCAGGGAAAGACGCTGGCGCCCGGCGCGGCCGAGAAGTTGACGCTGGCCGGTACGTACACCGGGGCGAACCCGCTGCCGGTGGAGTTCCGGCTCGGCGACGCGACCTGCGGGGTACGCGTCTCCGGGGTGGCCGGGTCGATACCGTCCACCGCTCCGGCCGTCAAGGTCGCCCCGACCAAGGCCGCACCGAAGAAGACGACGAAGACCACCACCAAGGTCGCTCCGAAGGCACCCGCGCCACCGAAGGCACCCGAGCAGCCGAAGGCGCCGAAGAAGCCGTCCGAGGCCAAGGGGCCGGGTGGTCCGGGAAGAGGGTGAAAGCGCCTGAGGGGCACGGGCGCCACCCGAAGTGAGGTGTCAGCGCCGCCCCGCGAACCGCTGCACCTGGTCTATCCCGCCCTCCACGACCAGCACTCCGCCGTCCACGAGCGCCGTGTCGTCCGAGGCGTACCGGAAACGCTCGCCCGGCACCTTCGCGCCGATCACCCGGACCCCGTCGCGCTCGTGCGGACGCAGGTCGTGCAGTGTCCGACCGACCAGGGACGGCGGAACCCGGACGGTGGCGATGGCGAAGTCGTCGTCGAACTCGATGTAGTCGAGCAGCCGACTGACGATCAGGTGCGCCACCCGGTCACCGGTCTCCGCCTCCGGGAAGATGACGTGGTGCGCGCCCACGGACGACAGGATCTTGGCGTGCTTCTGCGACGTGGCGCGGGCCCAGATCTGCGGCAGACCCAGCTCGACGAGCGCCAGCACGGTGAGCACGCTCGCCTCCACCGATGCCCCGATGGCCACCACCGCCCGACCGAAGCTCGCGACGCCGAGCTGCCGCAACGCCCCCTCCTCCGTCGCGTCCGCCTGCACCACCCGGTCGAGCTGGGCCGAGAAGCGCTGCACCTGGTCCGGATTGCGATCGACCGCCAACACCTCGCGGTCCATCCGGGCGAGGGACCCGGCCAGGTGGCAGCCGAACCGGCCCAGCCCGATCACGACGACGCCACCGCCGTCCGCTCGTCTCGTCGACACCTCGACCTCCTCGTCGCTAGCCGACAATCGGCTGTTCCTGGGGATAGCGGTAGAGCCTGCGCCGGGTGTTCAGGGCGATCGCCGACCCGAGGGTGAGCGGCCCGACCCGACCGATGAACATCAACACCGTCAGCACCACCTGACCACTGCTGGGCAGTTCGCCGGCCAGGCCGATGGTCAGCCCGGTGGTGCTGAACGCGGACGTGACCTCGAACAGCACCGCGACGAACCGCACGCCCTCGGTGAGCAGCAGCAGGAGCATCGTCCCGGCCGCGACCAGCGCGACGCTCAGCAGAGCGACAGTGACGGCCTGCCGTTGGCTGGCGGTGGCCACCCGGCGGTGCCCGACCGTCACGTCGGGCTCCCCGCGCAGCTCCGCCCAGATGGTGAACGCCAGCAGGAAGAACGTGGACACCTTGATGCCGCCGGCCGTGCTGGCGCTCCCGCCGCCAATGAACATCAACACGATCAGCAGCGGATAGCTCTCCTCCTGGAGATCGCCGATGTTCAGGACACTGAACCCGCCGGTCCGGCTCAACGCGATCTGCGTGAACGACGCGAGCGTCTTGCCGGCGGCGTCGTACGGGCCGATGGTGCTTTCGTTGGTCCACTCGGCGGCGAGCAGGCCGACGAAACCGAGCAGCAGCAGCGCCACGCTGCCCCAGATCGTCAGCTTGGTCGCGACCGCCCATCCCGCCGGCCTGCGCCACTCGCGCACCGCCTCGAACAGGGCGGGGAACCCGAGACCGCCGACGATGGCGCCGAACGCCAACGGCAGCGACACCCACGGGTCACGGTCGAAGGCCAGCAGGCCGTCCGAGTAGAGCGCGAACCCACCGTTGTTGAACGCCTGGACGGAGTGGAACACCCCCGACCAGAGGGCCCGGCCGGGCGCGTAGTCGTACGCCCACCAGAGGCGGCCGGCGACCAGCGCCGTCATCACCGCCTCGCAGGCGAAGACGGTCACCGCGATCCGGCTCAGCAGCCGGGTCACGTCTCCAACGCCGAACTCCGCCGTCTCGGCCTGCACCAGCAGCCGGTTGCGCAGGCCGAGCTGACGGGAGACCACGAGGATGACAAGCGCCGCGACGGTGAGGATGCCGAGACCACCGAGCTGCGTGAGCAGGGTGATCACCAACAGGCCCCAGCCGGACCAGTAGTTCGGGGTGTCGGTGACCGCCATGCCGGTGACGGACACCGCCGAGGTGGCGGTGAACAGCGCGGTGACCAGGGGCGGTCGCTGGTGCTGGACGGTCGACCAGCGCGCCATCAGCAGCCCGGTGCCGAGCAGGATCGGCACCAGGAACCCCAGCGGCACGAGCCGCACGGGGTTGCGGAGTAACCGACGCACCAGACAATCTTCCTTTTCCGTACGACCGCCGGAGTCGGAACGCCCATTCCGGAGATTCACCTGCCGGTCAGACATCGACCAACTGCCGGCCAATCGCACCGGGTCTGCTGTCTGCGACACCCTCGATGACAGGAGACGGCGTTGCGACGTACCCTCTCGACCCTCGGTGTGGCCGGCGCGCTGCTCGCCGCCGCCGTGGCCGTGCCCACCATGGCGGCCGCCGGTCCCTCGTCCGACGCGGACCGCGCCCGGACCACCGACCGGCCGATCGTCATCGGTCACCGCGGGGCCAGCGGTTACCGGCCGGAGCACACCCTTGAGGCGTACCGGCTGGCGATCCGGATGGGCGCCGACTACATCGAGCCGGACCTGGTGCCCACCTCCGACGGCGTGCTGGTCGCCCGGCACGAGAACGAGATCTCCGGCACCACCGACATCGCGGCCCACCCGGAGTTCGCGGCCCGCAAGGCGACGAAGACCATCGACGGCGTCGCCGTGACCGGCAGGTTCACCGAGGACTTCACCCTCGCCGAGCTGAAGACGCTGCGGGCCAAGGAGCGACTGCCGCAGGTACGCGTGGCGAACACCGCCTTCGACGGCCGCTTCGAGGTGCCCACCCTCCAGGAGGTCATCGACCTCGCCCGGACCGAGGGGCGGGCACGGGGCCGCACCATCGGCATCTACCCGGAGACCAAGCACCCGAGCTACTTCACGTCCATCGGCAAGCCGCTGGAGGAGCCGCTGCTGGCGGTGCTGCGGCAGAACAAGCTGGACCGGAAGAACTCGCCGGTCTTCATCCAGTCGTTCGAGACGGCCAACCTGCGCCGGCTGAGCCGACTCACCGAGGTGAAGCTGATCCAGCTCCTCGACGCCACCGGCCGCCCGTACGACTTCACCGCCGCCGGTGACAACCGCACCTACCAGGACCTCGCCACGGCCGCCGGCCTCAAGTGGATCGCCGGGTACGCCGACGGCATCGGCGCGAACAAGAACCTGATCGTGCCCCGCGACGCCGCCGGCAACCTGCTCGCCCCGACGAACGTGGTCCGTGACGCGCACCGCGAGCGGCTGCTCGTCCACTCCTGGACGTTCCGCGCGGAGAACCAGTTCCTCCCCGTCGACTTCCGCATCGGCACCGACCCGAACGCGCGCGGCGACATCACGGCCGAGTACGAACTGTTCTTCAGCCTCGGTCTGGACGGCGTCTTCAGCGACCACCCGGACACGGCGGTCGCCGCCCGCGCAGGCCTCTGACCCATCGCGAGCCTCTGACCCATTGCGAGCCTCTGACCCATTGCGAGCTTCGGCTCGGAGCTGACCCGCTCCGGGTCGACCACCGGGCCGATCACGCCCGGCCCACACGCTGGCCCGTCGTCCGCCACCCGGACGACGGGCCAGCGGCGTCTCCGACCCGACCCGCGCCCGCGCCCGCAAGATCGCGCTCGATCCAGGATGTAGTGGTATCGCCGCGCCCCCAAGGCCACTACATCAACGATCGAGCACGATCTTGAAGGGGCGGGATCGAGGTAGCAACTTCCCTGTTGTTGCTGCGTCCGCAGGCCCTGGAGCAGCAACAACAGGGAAGTTGTGGTGATCTTCGCTTGCTCAGTCGGCAACGGTGGTCGGACGAGGTGTCGGCGTTCGGGGTCTTCGGCAACTAGGTATGGGAGAACCTAAAGGGCCAACACGCCGCGCAACCCTTCCCATGCGTACGGTTGTTCGACAGTATTGTCGCGTCGAGCGGAAGGAGCGGCGCATGGCGGACAAAAGCGCCATCGAGTGGACGGAAGCAACCTGGAATCCCACCACGGGTTGTGACCGCATCTCGTCAGGCTGCGACAACTGCTATGCGATGACTCTCGCCAAGCGCTTGAAAGCTATGCGCTCGGCCAAATATCAGACCGACGGAGACCCGCGCACTTCCGGCCCCGGGTTTGGCGTCGCCCTGCACCCTGATGCGCTTGATATTCCTCGTCGCTGGCGTGATCCACGGACCGTCTTCGTCAACTCCATGTCGGATCTGTTCCACGCCCGGGTTCCACTTGCCTATGTTCAACAGGTCTTCGCTGTCATGCGCGAGACCCCCAGGCACACCTTCCAGGTGCTCACCAAGCGCGCCTCCAGGCTGGCGAAGGTCGCCCATCAGATCGACTGGCCGGCGAACGTCTGGATGGGCGTGAGCGTCGAGGATCACGCTCAGCGGGAACGGGTCGCCCAGCTCCGCGAGGTGCCGGCTGCGGTACGTTTCATCTCGGCTGAGCCGCTGCTGGGGCCACTGGGCGACCTGAATCTCGACGGAATTGACTGGCTGATCGTGGGGGGCGAATCGGGGCAGGGCTGCCGCCCGATGGATCCGGCGTGGGTGCGTGACCTCCGGGATCAGTGCGCGTCTGCTGGCACCGACTTCTTCTTCAAACAGTGGGGCGGGCGCACGCCGAAGGTTGGTGGCCGCCACCTCGACGGTCGGACCTGGGACGAGATGCCAGCCCCGCGTCTACTCGTGCAGACATAGGGGCTGCGGCTGGGGCCCTGGCTCAAGGCCGCCAGAGAACGTCCTTCCAGAAGTCACCCGTGCCGGGGCTGCTGATCTGGCCCCGTCGATGCAGCGACTTCACGGCCTGTCGTACGTGTGGTGCCCAGGCATGCCCAAGCACATCACCGTAGATCTCCGGCACCCGATCGACGATCTTGATCGTGGAGTTCTGATCGAGCAACCTGATGATGTTCCGCTCGATCGCACCTGACCAGCGAGGGGCGTTCTCGGCCTTGTACTGCTCGGCGTCGAAGACGGGGCCGTCGCCGAACAGTGTGTCCGCTACGTGGTCGCCCCGGCGGATCTGTTCCCGGACCCACGCCTCCTCCCATTCGACGCCAGCCTTGCCGAGGGTGTCGGCGAAGTGCCAGGCACCTTCGCCATGAGTGGTGAACAGGGCGAGGACGTACTTCGGAGCGAGACCGGGGCGTGGGCGCACCGGCATCTGCACCGCCTGGTAGTTGGACCCTTGGGTGAGGTCTCGGGCGTACCTGTCCGCGACCCGGAGCGCTACGTCCGTGGCCCGCTGGTCATCGCCCGCATCCGACACTTCGGCGAAATAGCTGCGCCACCAGCCGCCACCCAGGAACCGATCCAATCGTGCGGCCGTCCTCCGGTCGCTCTCCGACAACCCGCCCGATCGGCTCTCGGCAACATGGACGGCCCGTCCCATCCGAGCCACGGTGGAAACGCTGAAGTGCAGCAGTACTTCGGTCGGCGGCCAGTTTGGCCGCCCGAGCAGCCGCGTCCGGATCAGGTCGAAGTCAAGAGCCGGCCCGAAGGGATCGAGAAAGGCGAAGAGCGAGGCGCCCTTGGCTAAGGCCAGCACCTCGGGCAGGTGCTGGTCGAGGGTGCCCTGGCGGAGTTCACGTCGAACCGCCCCACCCTTGTCGCGGAGCACCTGCTCCAGGTTGGCGTAGCTATCCGGATCCTGCTCGACGAAGAACGCGAGCACGTCGCGGAAGCCTTGAACGAACTCGGCGCACCGGGACAACAACAGCGGAGATCCTGGCTCTCCGCCGTCGTACTCGCCTCTTCCGGCGTAGCCGTCGAGGAAGACGATGGGGTTCCCCTGCCCTGTCTTGGCGGCGAATACCACGGGATAGCGCTTCAGGATGCCGTGCTTCAGTACGGCCGCTGCCTTCTTCGACCGGAAAAACTCGTCGTTGTTGGACAACGGCCCTCCCCACCTCGCTCACTTCAGGTCATGAGAAGGTAGCGCTGCGTCGTCAAGGTTCGCAGCCCGCGAAGGGGTCACTTGGCGAGGATCGATCGGGGCAATGGCCCAGTGAGCAGCGTCGACGGACCGTCAGCGATTGGCCGTCGCGCAGTCCTCAGTCCATGATCTGACACAGGAGCAGCGCTGGCGGGATTTGGTGCGCGGCAGCCCTCGTTGGTCAGTCGGTGGGTCGCCGGAGTGCCTACCGGCCGGGTCGTTCCGCCACGTAGGTGCCGCGGCCGGGCTGTCCGGTGATCAGCTCGCGGTCATGCAGCAGGGAGAGCGCCCGCGACGCGGTGTTCATGTGGACGGCGTAGCTCTCGGCGAGTTCCCGAGTGGAGGGCAGCTTGTCGCCCGGCCTCAACTCGCCGCTCTTGATCTTCGCGGCGATCTCGTTGGCGATGCGTCGGTAGGGCGCTTCTGCTGTGGGCATGGTGAGGACTCCGGTTGGTTCGGCTCCTCGATCATGCCGGCCTACACCAATAACTGCAACAAGCTGCAATGTCGCCGCGGCGCATCGTCGACCTACACAAGTATTTGGTGTAGGTTGCTGGATGTCCGGCTCCGGTTGGTTCGGCAAACCCCTCGGAGGCGGGCCTTTGGTTGGTCCCGCGTTCGTACCGCCGCTGTCGAGAGCTGCGGGCGTGGGGCCGGGTGGTCCGGTGCGCGTCCCCTACCCGGGCACCGGGCCGCCCTCCAGGTCGACTGATCGAGGGTGAACATGACGAGGGAGCGCTTCGTGGTGCATCTACCGGTGGTGGCGGCTGACCTGCCGGGGGCGTTGCGGTTCGCGCGGGCGATCACGCGGGCGCTGGGTTTCCTCGCCGACGTGGACCGTGCGGAGACGACGGTGTCGGAGGAGGACGCTCAGTGCGTACGACATCGAGTCTTCTGTGACCACCTGCTCGGCGGCCGGCGGCGGTGCCCGCGCCCGGCGGACCACGCCGGGCCGTGCGGCTGACGGCGGATGGCTCGGGGCGACACACCTGTCGATCCACCCGTGGCGCTTCGGGCCATCGGGAAGCTCGGGTCGGGGGTGGTAGTGCGGCCCGCTGTAACCCCGGGCCACCCTCTTCCGGTTACTTGTGTGTTTCCGCCACATAGCCCGTGGGTGACGTCACTTCTAGCGTGAGCCGACAACCAAGCATCCTGTCCTCACCTGGAGTCGCGATGACGGTCCGGCACACGCGGCGGGCGTTCCTCTCCGCCGCCATGATGATGGCCGCGGCGCTGGCCGCCACGGCCTGCGGTAGCCCGCAGGACACCGCCACCGGCGGCGGCGACAGCGCCGCCCCGGTCAAGGTCGGCCTGGTGTACTCCCAGTCGGGAGCCCTGGCCAGCTACGGCAAGCAGTACATCGAGGGTTTCAAGGCGGGGCTCGACTTCGCCACCAAGGGCACCGGCAAGGTCGGTGACCGGAAGATCGAGTTGACCGAGGTCGACGACGCCGGTGACCCGGCCAAGGCGGTCTCGGCCGCGAAGGACCTGATCGGCAAGGGCACGAAGATCATTGCCGGCTCGACCGCCTCCGGGGTGGCGTTGCAGGTCGCGCCGATCGCGGCGCAGAACAAGGTTCTCTTCATCTCCGGCCCGGCCGCGACCGACGCGGTGACCGGGGCGAACAAGTACACGTTCCGGTCCGGCCGGCAGTCCTACCAGGACGTGGTGACGGCCAAGTCCTTCATCGGCGACCCGACCGGCAAGAAGGTCGTGGTCTTCGCCCAGGACGGCGCGTTCGGCGACGCCAACGAGGCGGCCGTCAAGACCGTCATCGGTGGCGCGGGCGCCACCGTGAGCAGTGTGCGGGCGCCGGCCAGCGCCACCGAGTTCACGCCGTTCGCCAGCCAGATCAAGGCCGCCAAGCCGGACCTGCTCTTCGTCGCCTGGGCGGGCACGACCGCTCCGGCCATGTGGCAGACCCTCGACCAGCAGGGCGTGCTGTCGTCCACCACGGTCGTCACCGGCCTGGACATCCGCGCCTCCTGGCCCACGTTCGGGGCGGCCGGCGCGAAGATCTCCTTCCTGTCGCACTACTTCGACGGCGCGTCCGACACCGAGGCCAGCAAGGCGCTCAAGGCCAAGGTGAACACCATCGACCTGTTCCACCCGGACGGCTTCGCCGCCGCCCAGATGGTGGTGCGGGCCGTGCAGGAGGGTGGCGACGACGTCGACAAGATGGTCAAGGCTCTGGAGGACTGGAGCTTCGACGGGGTCAAGGGCAAGATGACCATCCGCGCCGCCGACCACGCTCTGCTCCAGCCGATGTTCCAGGCCAAGCTGACCGGCAGCGGCACCGAGTTCACGGCGACCGCCCAGAAGAGCCTCACCGGCGACGAGACCGCGCCACCGGCCGTGGCCATGAAGGGCTGAGAAATGCTCGCCACCCGCGGTCTGACCTGGCGGATCGGTGAGGTCGCCATCGTCGACAGCGTCTACCTCGACCTGGCGCCCGGGGAGTTCCTGGGCGTCATCGGGCCGAACGGCGCCGGCAAGACCTCACTGTTCAACCTGATCACCGGCCTGCGCCGGGCCACGGAGGGCCGGATCACCCTGGATGGGCAGGACATCGGAGGGCTCCCGCCGCACCGGCGGGCCCGCCTCGGTCTGGGCCGTACCTTCCAGGCGTCCTCGGTCTTCGGCTCGCTCAGCGTGCGGGAGAACGTCCGGCTCGCCGTGCAGGCGCACCGCGGGGGCTCGATGGCGTTGTGGCGGCGGGCGGCGGCCGACCGGGAGGTCGCCGCCGCCGCCGACGCGGCGCTCGACCGGGTCGGCCTCGCCCACCGGGGTACGGCGCTCGCCGGCACCCTGGCCCACGGCGAGAAGCGCAAGTTGGAGATCGCCCTGCTGCTCGCCGGTGAACCACGGGTGATGCTGCTCGACGAGCCGATGGCCGGGGTCAGCGCCGAGGACGTGCCTGAGCTGGTGACGGTCATCAAGTCGTTGACCGGCGACAGCGGCCGGTCGGTGCTGATGGTCGAGCACCACATGGACGTCATCCTGGAGCTGGCCGACCGGATCGCCGTCATGCATCACGGCGCGCTGCTGGCCTGCGACACCCCCGAGACGGTGATGGCCAACCCAACGGTGCAAGAGGCCTACCTGGGGGAGTCGCTGTGAGCGCGAGGAGTGAGCCGGGTTTGCGAGCCCCGCAGTCGCGAACGGAGGCAGCGCTGTGAGCGAACCGATCCTCAGTGTGGAGGACCTGTCGGTCCGGATCTCCGGGCTGCACATCCTTCAGGGGGTGTCCTTCACGGTCGCCCCGACCGGCGTGACCGTCCTGCTCGGACGCAACGGTGTCGGCAAGACCACCACGCTGCGCGCGATCGTCGGCCTCACCCCGCCCGCCGGGGAGGTGCGCGGCACCATCCGGATGGGCGCGCAGAGCCTGCTGGCCCGGCCCACCCACCGGCTGGTCCGCGGTGGGCTCGGCTACGTACCGGAGGACCGGTGCGTGTTCGCCGGCCTCACCGTCGCCGAGAACCTGCGGCTCGCCGAACGGCGCGGCACCACCCCGGCGTACGACAAGGTCTTTGCTCTCTTCCCGGAGCTGGACCGGCGCGGACGCCAACGGGCGGGCTCGCTCTCCGGCGGGCAGCAGCAGATGCTCGCGATCGGGCGGGTGCTGCTCAACGACAACCGGCTGCTGCTGGTCGACGAGCCGACCAAGGGGTTGGCGCCGAAGGTGGTGACCGAGGTGGCCGAGGTGTTGGAGCGGGTCGCGGAGTCGGTGCCGGTGCTGTTGGTCGAGCAGAACCTGGCCGTCGTGCGCCGACTGGCCCGCGACGCGGTGGTGCTCTCCGCTGGCCGGGTCGCCTGGACGGGCGACGCCCAGGACCTGCTGCTGGAGACCGCGCTGACGAAGTCGTTGCTGGGCGTCGGCTCCGCGGAGGTGGACTCGCCGAGCGCGAGGAGTGAGCTTGCGAGCCCCGCAGTCGCGAGGAAGGACCAGCTCTGATGAGCACGGTGATTCTGCTGGCGTTGACCGGCCTCGGCCTGGCGGCGCTGTACTTCCTGGTCGCGTCGGGCCTGTCGCTGGTCTTCGGCCTCGCCGACGTGCTCAACTTCGCGCACGGGCTGTTCCTCGGCGTCGGCGCGTACGGCACCTGGTGGGCGGCGGGCAACCTGCCGGGCGCGGGCCCGGACGGGTTCGGCTTCGTGCTCGCGGTCGCCTTCGGGGTGGCCGCCGGCACGCTCGTCGCGGTCCTGGTCGAGCTGGTGCTGATCCGGCCGCTCTATTCCCGCACCATCGAGCAGGTGCTGGTCACCGTCGGCCTGTCGCTGGCCGGGGTGGCGCTGCTCCAGGCCACCTGGGGTGCCGACGCCCGGCCGTTCCCGCGCCCCGACTGGACCCGGCAGGTGACCGGGATCCTCGGCGCGCAGGTGCCGAACGGCGGCCTGCTGCTGATCATCGCGGCGGTGCTGGTGCTCGGCGCGATCCTGGCGTTCCTGCGCTGGACCCGGTACGGCCTGGTGATCCGGGCCGGGGTGGAGAACCGGGAGATGGTGACGGCGCTCGGCATCGACGTCCGCAAGGCGTTCACGCTGGTCTTCGCGATCGGTGGGGCGGCTGCCGCGCTGGCCGGAGCACTGGGCGGCGTCTACTTCGGCACCGTCTCGCCCGGTCAGGGCGGCTCACTGCTGATCTTCGCGTTCATCGTGGTGGTGATCGGCGGGATGGGCTCGGTGGTCGGCTCCGCGTACGCGGCGGTCGTGGTCGGGCTGGTACAGCAGTTCGTCAACTACTACGGCACGTCCGGGCTGGGCGACATCTGCGTGGTCGGGCTGCTGGCCGTGGTGCTGCTGCTGCGCCCGCAGGGCATCGCCGGAAAGGTGGCAACGGCATGACGGTGATCGACGCGCCTCCCGCTCAGGTGCCGGACGAACTGACTCCACAGCGGGGGCGGTGGCACCGGGTCCGCCCGTTCCTGCCGCTGGTCGCGCTGGCGGTGATGGCGATCCTGCCGTACTCGACGATCTCTTTGCCGGGGATCTTCGAGGGGCCGGTCAACTCACCCGGCACTCTGCAGATCCTCGCCATCTGCCTGATCTTCGGCGGGCTGGCGGCGGGGTACGACCTGCTCTTCGGCCGGACCGGGATGCTCTCGTTCGGGCACGCGCTCTACTTCGCGGCCGGCGTGTACGGCACCGACATCCTCGTCACCCGGGCCGGTCTGCCGCTGTGGCAGGCGGCGCTGCTGACCATCACCGGCGGCACGGTCCTCGCCGCGCTGCTCGGCGCGGTGGCCCTGCGGACCGTGGGCATCGCGTTCGCCATGGTCACGTTGGCGTTCGCGCAGGTCGGGGCGATCCTGGTAGCCCGGGACTTCGGCGGGCTCACCGGTGGCGAGGAGGGCCTACCGCTGGACGTGTCCGGGCTGCCGGCCGGACTGGTCGGGGTGACCAACACGGTCAACCTGTACTGGTTGGCGCTGGCGTACCTGACGCTTGTGGTCTTCGTGGTGCACCGGGTGAGCGGCTCACCGACCGGTCGGGTGCTCGCCGGGCTGCGCGACGACGAGCGACGGATCGGCGTGCTCGGGCTCGACCCGTACCGCTACAAGCTGGTGGCGTTCACCCTGGCCGGCGGGTTGGCGTCGGCGGGCGGCGTGGTCTACGTCCTCATCGTCGGCGGTGCGTCGCCGCACATCACGTCCTCCGAGCTGACCCTGTCACTGCTGGTCATGGTGGTGCTCGGCGGGCCGGGCACCCGGTGGGGTCCGGTGCTCGGCGGTGTCCTCTACATGTACCTGGACCACCGGCTCACCGCCTTCGGCACGAGCGACGCGGTCGACAACCTGCCGGCCGTCCTCAGCCACCCGTTGAGCCAGCCCCTGTTCGTCCTCGGCACGGTCTTCATCCTGGCGGTGTACTTCTTCCCCGGCGGCCTAACGAGCCTGGCCCCCCGCCTAACCGCCCTAACCAAATCCCTCCGCCGCCCCCGCTAAGCCCCGCCCCGGTCTCACCGTCCCCGGTCTCGCCGTCGTCCGTCCCCGTCGACCATGAAGTTATTGTCACGACACGCCGTGCCGGATGGCGATAACTTCATGATCGACGGGGTCGGCGCGGGGTTCGGTGATGGGTTCTGGGATGGGGAGGTCGGTTGATGGGATCGCGGCTTGCGGTGGTTAGCGGGGGTGGGACCGGGATCGGGGCGGCCATCGCGGGGTCGCTCGCTCGGGACGGGTACGACGTTGTTGTCGTCGGGCGGCGGGCCGACGTGTTGGCGGCGGCCGCCGAGCGCATCGGCATTGACTGTGGACGGCCGGGTGCCGGCACCCCGGTGGCCGCGGACCTGACCGACCCGGAGCAGCTCGACCGGGTCCTGGCTGCGGTCGACGGTCGGCCGGTCGACGCGGTGGTCAACAACGCGGGCGGTTACCTGGGCGGTGATACCGACACGCTGACCGGAACCGCCGCACACTGGCGGGCCAACCTGGACGCCAACGTACTCACCGCAGTGCTGTTGACCGAGGCGTTGCGGCCGGCGCTGCGTCGACCCGGTGGGCGGGTGATCCTGGTCAGCTCGATCGCCGCGCAGCGGGGCGGCGCTGACGCGTACGCGGCGGCGAAGGCGGCCCTGCACGGCTGGGCGTACACCCTGGCGGCGCAGCTCGGTCCGGAGCAGATCACGGTCAACGTGGTGAGCCCGGGCTACGTCGCCGAGACCGAGTTCTTCGGCGACCGGATGACCCCCGAGGGGTATGCGAAGCGGGTCGCGGAGACGCTGGTCAAGCGTCCCGGACTGCCGGACGACATCGCCGAGGCGGTCCGCTACCTGACCAGCCCAGCCGCCGGCTACGTGACCGGCCAGGTCCTCGGCGTCAACGGCGGCTCAGTCCTAGGCCGCTAACCCCAACCCCACCCCACCCCACCCCACCCCACCCCACCATCCACCGCGTTGATCAAGAGGTTCGCGTCAAAATCCGGCCGGATTCTGACGCAAACCTCTTGATCAACAGGGCTGGGAGGGGAGGGGTGGGGGAGAAGGGGAGGGGGAGGGCGGCGGCCCCCCGTGTGGCCGCCGCCTTTTGTGGATCAGCCGTTCAGTAGGTCGTACGCCATTGCCGGCGCCTTCACGGCGGTGGCGGCGGTCGGCGCGGTGATCTTCGGCGCGCTGCCGTAGTCGGCGTACTTGACGACATAGTCGTACGCCTTGGTCTTACCGGCGGCCGGCATCTTGAGCGTCAGCGACGCCAGGTGCTTGTCCGCACCGACCACTGCCGTGAACGGCACCTTCTTGCCCGCCTCGCCGAGGGCCGCCGCCTCGCCGTCCTCCAGCGCCTTCGCCGCCTCCCCGGCGCTCACGTCGATGAAACCGACGTACTGGCCGGGGCTCTTCTCCTGCACCTCGGTGGCCGCCTGGATCAGCGGACCCGCGTTGCCCTGGTCCACACCGTCGTACGTCGGGATGCTCGCGGCGTCGGTCAGCTTCGTGCGGTCCAGCTTCATCCACTTGTCAGGAAACTTCGGCAGGCCGGGACGTCCGCTGAACTTCGCCTTCACCCAGTTCTGGTCCTTGATCACCAGGAACGACATCTTCACCACGACGCCGTCGTCCGGCGGCATGACCATGTTGATTTCGAATCCGTTGGCCGCCGGGTCGATCCGGCCGTCGACCGTGCTCGACGCGTCCTTGCCGCTGAACCGGAACGCCCCCTCGGTGCCGTCCGGGACGGCGGCGAGGAGCGCGTCCTTCGGACTGACGCTCGGGCTGGCGGACGGGCTGCTCTGTGGCGCCGCGGTGGGTTCGCCCTCCGCTCCGCAACCCGCGAGCAGGGTGGTCGCGGCCAGCACGGCGGCGACCGTACCGACCGTCCGTCGGATGGTGCCGGCGGTGCCCGTTGCCTGTGTCATCGCTTGTCTCTTTCTCGCTGCGTGGCTTCTGCCGACGAGGATGCTGCCGGCCGGCACGGCGGTTCGGCTGCCGATATGCTGCCGTCCGGCTGCCGGGCACTGCCGTCCGGCGGTCCCGGGGGTGTCAGGAGCGAGAACGCGCATGTCAGGCCAACTGCGTTTCGAGATTCTCGGGCCTCAGCGGGCCTGGTACGCCGACCGGGAGATCGATATCGGTCCGGCTAAGCAGCGGGCGGTGCTCGCCGTACTGCTGCTCGCCGCCGGCCGCCCGGTGTCCACCGGGCAGATCATCGACGCGGTCTGGCCGGAGGACCCGCCCGCGAACGGTCCCAACGTGGTGCAGAAGTACGTGGCCGGGCTGCGCCGGGTGCTGGAACCGGACCGGTCCCCCCGTACGCCGGGACAGGTGCTCAGCCTGACCGACGCCGGCTATTCACTGCGGGTGGACCCCGAGGCGGTCGACGCGGTCCGCTTCGAACGGGGCGTACAGGCCGCCCGCCAGCGACACACCAGCGGGCGTACGGACGAGGCGCTTGCCGAACTGGCCGCCGCCCTGGACCTGTGGCAGGGCGAGCCGTTCACCGGTTTCGCCGGGTCGATCTTCGAGGCGGCCCGGCAGCGGCTGGTGGAGTTACGGGCCGTGGCGTTGGAGACCCGGTCCGAGTTGACGCTGGACCTTGGACGGCACCGCGAGACGATCGGTGAGCTGGTGGAGTTGGTGGCCGAGTTCCCCGTCCGGGAACGGCTGCGACACCAACTCGTGCTCGCGCTCTATCGCAGCGGACGGCAGGCGGAGGCGCTCGCCGCCTACCGGGAGTTCGGCGACCTGCTCCGCGAGGAGTACGGCATCGAGCCGGGCGAGGCGTTGCAGGAACTGCACCGGCGCATCCTGCGCTCCGACCCGACCCTGGCGGCGACCCCACACACCGCCGAACCACAGGAGCAGCGCCCCGTCCAACCAGAGGCGCAGCGCCCCGTCGAACCACAGGCGCAGCGCACCGTCGAACCAGAGGCGCAGCGCGTCGCCGCACCGGAGGCGCAGTGGTCGGTGAACACGGCGCCCGCACCGGAGACACCGCAGCCGACGGCCACGTTGCCCGGACCGGCAACGTCGGTGGTCGCCCCCGTCGGTTTCCTCCCCTCCCCGCCGGGCCCGGCGTCGCCGTCCGCCCTGTCTGTGCCGCCTCCCCCCGCGCTCATGCCCCTGCCACCTCCGGCGGCCCCCACGAAGCCCGCTCGGCGGGAGACGCCGCGTTGGGCGAGCAGGACGGTCACGATCCTCGGGACGGTGCTCGTCCTGCTCTCGTTCGGCTGCCTGACCTGGCTGGTGATCCTGGCCTACGCGGGGTGGCGGCGGAGTTGGCGTCTCGCGATCGCGGGTCTCGGTTACCTGGCACTGCTCGTCGTCGAGGTGGTAATGCTCGACGTCGAGAGTCCGGACGCCGAGGTGCCCGGACCGCAGGCGGTGACCTTCCTCGGCCTGGCCCTCATCACCTGGCTCGCGGGGGCGGTGCACGTGGTGCTGCTCAGTCGTGGACTCTGGGCGGCGATCACCGGACGACCGGACAGCGCTCGTGGTCGCGCCGACGAGGAGCGGCGCATCCGCCGGGAGCACGCCCGCTACCTGCTCTACCACTACCCGGCGGCCCGTGCCGAGTTGGGACTCGGTCGTCCCGACCTGCCCGGCACCTTCGACGACGGCGGTCTGGTCGACGTCAACGCGGTCCCGGAGCAGGTGCTCGCGACCCTGCCCGGTCTGACGGCCGAGCAGGGCCGGCAGATCCTGGTGGACCGCTGGCTGCGCGGCCCGTACGCCTCGATGGAAGAGTTCGCGTCGCGCTGCCTGCTGCCTCCCAGCGCGACCGAGCCGCTGCGCGACCTGTTGCTCTTCCTGCCCCCGGCATCCCGGCCCGATGAGGCGCGAACGCACGGATCGTGACCGGCACCTCCCGCGCGGGCCGGGGTTCTGACGGACGGCGCTGGTAGAAATGCCGGATGGGCGACGAGCGGGTGGCGGTACGGGAGCGGGCCGAGGCGGTGCTGCGTCGGCTGGCCGGTGAGCACGCCCGGCTGCGCGAGGACCAGTGGCGGGCCATCGAGGCGTTGGTCGTCGACCGACGCCGGGTGCTGTGCGTGCAGCGCACCGGTTGGGGCAAGTCGGCGGTCTACTTCGTGGCCACCGCGCTGCTCCGCGCCCGCGAGCAGAGTGGCGGGAGCAGCGTTCACGGCCCCACCGTCATCGTGTCGCCGCTGCTGGCTCTCATGCGCAACCAGGTGGAGGCGGCGGCCCGCGCCGGCATCCGGGCGCGCACGATCAACTCGGCGAACCTCGACGAGTGGGACGAGATCACCGCCGAGATCCAGGCCGGATCGGTGGACGTCCTGTTGATCAGTCCGGAACGCCTCAACAACCCCGACTTCCGCGACGGCGTGCTGCCGAAGCTGGCCGCGACGACTGGTCTGCTGGTGGTCGACGAGGCGCACTGCGTCTCCGACTGGGGGCACGACTTCCGGCCGGACTACCGGCGGCTGCGTACCTTCCTGGCCGAACTACCCGAGCGCACGCCCGTGCTGGCCACCACGGCCACCGCCAACGCGCGGGTCACCCAGGACGTCGCCGAGCAACTGGGCGACGCGCTCGTCCTACGCGGGACGCTGGACCGTGAGTCGCTGCGGCTCGGCGTGCTCGACCTGCCCAGCCCCGCGCACCGGCTGGCGTGGCTCGCCGACCACCTGGACGAGCTGCCCGGCTCCGGCATCGTCTACACGCTGACCGTCGCGGCGGCGGGGGAGGCCACCGAGTTCCTGCGCTCGCGGGGCTATCCGGTGGCGTCGTACACCGGCCAGGCCGACGACGCCGACCGGCGCGCCGCCGAACAGGACCTGCTCGACAACAAGATCAAGGCGTTGGTCGCCACCAGCGCGCTTGGCATGGGCTTCGACAAACCCGACCTGGGCTTCGTCGTCCACCTCGGCGCGCCGCCGTCGCCGATCGCGTACTACCAGCAGGTCGGCCGTGCCGGCCGCGCCGTCGAACACGCCGAGGTGCTGCTGCTGCCCGGCGCGGAGGACGCCGCCATCTGGCGTTACTTCGCCTCACTGGCGTTCCCACCGGAGCAGCAGGTCCGTGCGGTACTGGCCGCCCTGCACACCGACCGGCCGCTCTCCACCCAGGCCCTCGAACCCCTCGTCGACCTGCGCCGCGCCCGCCTGGAGCTGATGCTCAAGGTGCTCGACGTGGACGGCGCGGTCCGCCGGGTGCGCGGTGGCTGGCTCGCCACGGGCGAGCCCTGGGTCTACGACGAGGCCCGGTTGCGCCGCGTCGCCCAGGCGCGCACCGTCGAGCAACAGGCCATGCGGGAGTACGCGTCGACGGGCGACTGCCGGATGCGATACCTACGGGAACGCCTCGACGACACCGGGGCGACCGACTGCGGCCGGTGCGACAGGTGTGCCGGCCCACTGTTCGCCGCGGACGTGTCGACGGCCGCGCTCGCCTCCGCGCAGACGTTCCTGGGCCGGCCCGGCGTCCAGATCGCGCCCAAGAAGCTCTGGCCGACCGGGTTGGACGCGGTGGGCGTACCCCTCAAGGGCCGGATCGCCCCGGCGGACCAGGCGCTGCCCGGCCGCGCGGTCGGCCGCCTCTCCGACCTGGGGTGGGGCGGCCGGCTGCGGGACCTGGTCGGCCCGGAGTCGCCCGACGCGCCGGTGCCCGACGACGTGGCCGGCGCGGTGGTCGAGGTGCTGAAGGCCTGGGCGCACGGCGACGACCCGTGGCCCCGCCGGCCGGTGGCGGTGGTCGCCGTCTCGTCCCGCCGGCGGCCCCGGTTGGTCGGCTCTCTGGCCGAGCGGATCGCCGCCGTGGGCCGGCTGCCGCTGCTCGGCGCGGTCACGGCGACCGGCCCGGACGGCCCCGGCGGGCCGCGCGGCAACAGCGCCCAGCGGGTACGCGCGCTGCACGACGCCTTCTCCGTACCGCCCGAACTTGCCGACGCGCTGGCCGTGCTGGACGGGCCGGTGCTGCTGGTCGACGACCTGGTCGACTCGGGCTGGACGATGGCGATGGTCGCCCGGGAACTCCGGCGGGCCGGCGCTCCCGACGTGCTCCCGCTCGCGCTCGCCGTGGCTGGCTGAGTCGTCCGTGAGCGCCGGTCAACGGCGGCGCGCGGAAAGTTCCCGGGCCGGGCGGATTGCGACGGCCGCCACGCTGCCCCGGCGTCGGCCGGAACCGACCGGGCACGGCGGTACGGTGGCGGGATGAGCTGGACGCCGGCGGTGCCTGACCAGGCGGGCGCGCCCCCGTCGGACGGGAGCACCGTCGCCTCCGACCAGGCGGGCGCGCCCCCGTCGGACGGGAGCCCTCGCGCCTCCGACTGGGCTGGCCAGGCGTTGTCGGACGCGCCGGCCGCCACGGCCGTCTCGGCTCCGGGTGTTGCCGGTGCGCCCGACCGGAGCACGGTCCGGTTGGCGCTGGTGGTGGGTGGTCTGGTGCTCGCCGTCCTGCTCGGCTTCGGCCTCGGTCGCCTGAACGGCGGCACCAACGTCAACGGCGGCACCGGCCTCGGTGGCGGCACCACCGGCGGCGCGGCGGCGACTCCCGACCACACCCACCCGGCGGGCACCGCGGCCCACGACCACGGCTCGGTCACGGGCGCTGACCAGGGCGCTGCCGCCGAGCCGGGCGGTCTGTCGGTCAGCTCGGGCGGATACACGCTCGTGCCACTGGGCACCGAGTTTCCGGCCGGCCGCACCGGGCAACTGCGCTTTGAGGTACGCGACGCACAACGACGACCGGTCACCCGCTTCGCCGTCGTACACGACAAGCCGATGCACGTCATCGTGGTCCGCCGGGACCTGACCGGCTACCAGCACCTGCACCCGACCATGACGCCGGACGGCATCTGGTCGGTGCCGGTGACCCTCCCGCAGCCCGGCGTCTGGCGGGCGTACGCGGACTTCACCGTGGTCGCCGACAACGGCGGCCAGAGCGCCGTGACCCTCGGCGTGGACCTGGTGGTGCCGGGCGCATACCAGCCGCGTCCGCTGCCCGCGCCCGCGACCTCGACGACGGTTGACGGGTTCACGGTCGCCTCCCAGGGCAGTCCGCAGGCCGGGGTGACGGTGCCGCTGACCTTCCGGATCGACGGCCCGAGCGGTGGCGCGGCGCTGGAGCGCTACCTCGGCGCGTACGGGCACCTGGTGGCACTGCGCGAAGGCGACCTCGGCTACCTGCACGTGCATCCCGAACCGGAGTTGGCCGACGGTCAGGTCAAGTTCTGGCTGACCATCCCCAACCCCGGCCGTTACCGCCTCTACCTCGACTTCCAGGTAGCCGCCAAGGTCCACACCGCCGAACTAACCCTGACCATCCCCTAACTCGAAAATCGAACCGTGCGTAGACACGCGGCAGCATCCCGCGTCGCGAAGCGGCGTGGGATGGGTTGT